>JAHEHW010000432.1 GCA_024639745.1 Salaquimonas sp.
GGGCATCTGGACCTCGGTGAAGTTCTTATCCGAAAGTTCGAAATCTTCCTCGGTCACGATATCGTTGAGATACATCAGATACGCTGTGATCGCATAGACGTCATCATCAGAAAGCGAGCGGGCGTTTCCGAATGGCATAGCCCGGCGCACGTAATCGTAGACGGTCGAAAGATAGGGCCAGTAAGAACCGATGGTCTTCTCCGGGCGCTCATCGGTCAGGGTGTCCTGACCGCCCGCCAGCACTGGCCAACGTCCGGCTCCCTCGCCGAAAACTCCGTGACAAGCAGAACACTGTTCCGTGTAGAGGACCTCTCCCTCGGCGACCGTGCCGCTACCCTCGGGCAGTCCCATGCCGTCCGGACGAATATCAATGTCCCATGCAGTTATTTCCTCTGGCAATGCTTCGCGACCCAGGTGGAAATTTCCATGATCGGGAACAGGCACATCTTTGGCCAGCATGGCAACCTTCTGCTCGCCGCCAGAGCCGCTCTCGCCGCTAGCCTGATCGCCAGTACCTTCACCTTCACTTTCAGCTTCTGGCTCGGTCTCAGCCGCACCTTCAGAGTAGGTTTTCAGATATGCTATGACGTTAGCCAGTTCCTCGTCTTTCCTCAAGCCGCCAAAGGCCATCTTGGTCCCTTTGACAAACTGTCTCGGATTAGCGAGATACTCGGTTAGCGATTCATCATTCCAAACCAAGCCGTCTTCGCCTGCTTTTTTCATCGCATTGGAATAATTGTAGCCATCGGCGCCGGCGGCTGCTCTGCCGAACACATCGTTGAGATGCGGACCAACCTTGTGTCCGGCACCCTCGCCAACCGCATGACAAGCCTGACACTTTTTGAAGACTTTCGCGCCGGCATCGGCGTCCTGGGCCTGTGCGGCTACAGGCAGGACCGCAAGCGCCATGCCCGCGATCAGACCTTTAAGATACTTCAACATTTTCCGCGCTCCCGTCAGCTTTGACATGCCAGGTCTGGATGCCATTGTTGTGGTAGATTGAATTCTCTCCGCGTGCCGCGCGCAGCTCTTTCTTTGTCGGCTGTACGAAACCGGCCTCGTCAATCGCGCGGGACTGGATCAGGAGATCGGAGCCGTCCCAGTCAAAGTCGTAATAAAAACGATGCAAGCTCTTATCGAGGCTCGGACCATTAAGCCGCGCTGTCTGCCAGTTACGTCCACCATCGATTGACACGTCAACTCGGTTGATCTTGCCTGCGCCGGACCAGGCGAGTCCGGTAATGATCGTCTGGCCGCGACCATGCATGATCGGCGCCTGCGGGCTGGGATTGGTGATGACCGATTTGACATCCATTGCCCAGGTGAAGCGGCGCGCCTTTCCGTTGGCAAGAAGATCGGTGTATTTCGAGGTTTCCTCGCGCTGGTGCCACGGCTGGTCACCGACTTCGATCCGGCGCAGCCATTTCACCCACATATTACCTTCCCATCCGGGAACGACAAGGCGAAGCGGATATCCCTGCTCAGGTCGCAATGCTTCACCGTTCATCTTGAAGGCGACAAGGCAGTCTTCCAAACCTTTTTCCAGCGGGACCGAACGCGTCATGGCAGAAGCGTCAGCACCCTCCGGCAATAACCAGCGCGCGCCTTCCTTGATACCGGCTTCTTCGAGCAGAAGCTTCAGCGGAATACCGGTATACATGACATTGTGAACCATGCCGTGCGTATATTGGCAGCCGTTCAACTGGGCGCCGCGCCACTCCATGCCGGAATTGGCCGCACATTCCAGGAAGTAGACGCGATTCTCGCGCGGAAAACGCATAAGATCCTGCATGGTGAAGACGAGCGGTTTGTCGACCATGCCGTGGATCATTAACCGATGATCGGCCGGATTGATCTCGGCAATGCCACCGTGGTGACGTTCAAAGCAAAGCCCGTTTGGCGTGATGATGCCATCGAGGGCATGCAGCGGCGTGAAGTTAACCGACGAAGTCGCATCAGCCGTCAACCATGAAACATCACGGCGAACAACATGCGATTCGAACTCCGATGGCGAACCGTACGGACGGCTGTCGACGCCATCCCCAAGGTAACGGTTCCAGTCCTGGATATCCGTAATCAGCGGATCTGGCTGGGCCGCATTGGCACGACCCGCAAAAAGACCGGCAGCTACGCCACCGCTCGCCGCAAGACCGCCCAGCAGCCCCCTTCTGGAAACGGGGCGATCAAGCCCCGATTTTTTTTCGTTGTTACTGGACATCAGCACCTCCCGATATCTCGAAACCATATATTCAATTTTTTGCATATATATATGAAAACCCGTTTTGGCGCAACTTAATAGCCGATCACTTTCACAGTCTGCTGCTCGGGCAGATCGACCACGCCGA
>JAHEHW010000433.1 GCA_024639745.1 Salaquimonas sp.
GTCGAGGCAAAGAGTGCAAGTGTCACACCCAACAGTACTGGTTTCATGGCACTATCCTGGTTAGTTTTAACGGCAATAGCGTACCACGTGATCTTCCAATATCAAAATGTACGATGAATCCTTGACGGGTCAGCTGTTCTCGTCGACCCTTGTAACGGTATAATCTGCTTTGCGAAGCAGATTGACGAGGCCTTTTTCCCCGGGCAGGTGTAGCGCGCCAACGGCGATGAACGCGCCGCCTTCGTCGATATAAGCCTCCGCCCGCTCGGCCATGTGGATGTTGCGCTTGTCGATCAGGCTGTCAGCGAGTTTCTCGAATTCCGGGTTATCGTAGACTTCAGGTGATACCGATCTGGCGAAGGGTGTCACCATTGCGATATCGCCATCCACATAAAGCTTCTTCATCGTCGTCATGACGTCTTGGGAGCGATCGCCAAGAGCAACGGTCTGCCTGAGAACTTCAAGGTGAAAACTCTCTGGCGCTGCTGACATTGCGCCGAATTGTTCAGCGATGGTCTCAAGGCCAACAAGGTTCTTGCCTTCAGCTTTCGCTTTTTCCGCGATAAGGGCATCCAAGACGGGATTTCCCAACTGTTTAGCGGCGATTTCGCATGGCGGCAATGCGATCGAGGCGGCAACCATCCACGGACGCATGATTTTGACCATGGCGAACGGCATTCCGCGTTTTTGTGAAGCGTCGCGCAAATTGCCGAGTGTTTCCTGATCGAGGCGATCCTCGAGGGTCGTCCCGTCCGTGTAAAGCGTCAAGTTCTTGTTCTCGAGCATGGCGGCTATCGCCTGCGCCTTATCAAGGGCTTCGACATTTTCCACGACCACTGTGCCGCTCGTTTCGAAAGCACCCAATCGCCTTCCTTCGAGACGCGCGATCTGCGGGTCGGCGAGGTGCATTGTTCCGAGCAGCCAGGAGGTCGGTTTGCCGGGTGCTTCAATTTTCCAGAAAATGCCGCTGCCGTTGATCGTGGCCTCTGCTTCGGAAACGATCTTGTCATATGTCTCAGGCTCTTCGGCTTTGTAATAAGCCATAAGATCCATGCCCTCACAATTGTCTGCGGCAAGAGCATCGTGCGCTGTCAGCAGCACGCCGAGGAAATTGACGAAAAAAGCGAAGATCAGGGCAGATCCCACTGTTATGAAACGGTCGCCATGGTGATCGAGAAACCGGTCGATGTGAGTCAATGTGCTTTCCATAGCGCGTGCATAACGTAATAATCTCACCATCGGGTTAAACCATTCGAAAAATTTGGCTTATTTCAAGCACGAGGATGCGCTTTCCGATAAGCGGCCATCAGGCGCTCCGTATCGACTTCAGTATAAACTTGTGTTGTCGAAAGCGAGGCGTGACCCAACAATTCCTGGATCGTGCGCAAATCTCCGCCATTGGCGAGCAAATGCGTCGCGAAGGAATGCCTCAAGGCATGGGGTGTGGCCGTATCGGGCAGTCCGAGCGAAAGCCGCAGGCTGCGCATCAGCCGTTGAACGATTTCCGCACGAAGAGGCCCGCCTTTTGCACCACGGAACATTGGTTCATCCGAATCAACTGAGAAAGGACAAAGCGACCGGTAGTGCGCGATCGCTTCGTGCACGACCGGCATCACCGGGACCATTCGTGTCTTGCCGCCCTTGCCCGTAATGACAAGGGCGTTCGGTCTCGACCCCTCGATATCGGCGAGGGTCAGTCCCAGGGCTTCACCAATCCTGAGGCCACAGCCATATAACAACGCCATTACGGCGGCGTCCCGCGCGGCGATCCATGGTTCGCTTGTCAGCAGATTGCCGGTATCGACGAGTGCTGTTGCGCGATCGGCGGCAATCGGTTTTGGCAAGGTTCGGTTCCGTTTCGGTGTCCGAGTTGCGGCTATCCCGGCCGAATTGGCGAGGCCCCTGCGCTCCAGAAACCGTATGAAAGACCGCAGGCCCGACAAGTTCCGGGCCAGCGATCTCGATCCGACATCGCGTGATCTGCGCTCTGCCAGAAAGCCGCGGAGATCGGCCGGTTTCAGAGTCGCAAGGTCTGAAATCTCAGGCTGTTTTCCGAAATGAAGTGTAAGAAAGGACAGGAACTGGCGAAGATCGCGTTCATAAGCTTCAAGTGTCTTCGGAGACAGGCGCCGTTCGTTTCCGAGATAGGATAACCAGGCCTTCAATTCGCAAAGGAGATCATTGCCGGCGAGTTCAGCCAGTCCGGATGCGATTGTCTGTTTCCGATCAGATGCCATGAACGCGAGGTAGCCTTTTGACGGAGGCTACCGCTTAATGGTTAGCGATGGGTAAAATCCGTCATTCGCCACGTGGCCCCTAGCCGATTTTCTGACCGGTTTTC
>JAHEHW010000434.1 GCA_024639745.1 Salaquimonas sp.
GACGGCTCTTCCTACACGGCTACGCTGGTTTCCTGTGGTGTAGAGAAATGCGCTCAAAAATTGGGCGAGGAAGCCGTCGAGACCGCAATTGCCGCCGCGGTTGGTGATAAATGCGGGCTGACAAAGGAAGCAGCGGATCTGCTCTATCACTTACTCGTCTTGTTACAGGTGACAGAGGTTCGGCTGGAGAATGTTATGGCAGAACTGGACCGCAGGACTGGCCAATCGGGCCTCGCGGAAAAAGCGGCACGAGCCGAATCACCGACTAAGTCCAAATAGCTGTTGTCGAGTTTTATGACCGATTCCGCAAAAGATACAATGCTGAGCGATCCTCTGCATCTCGAGCCATTATCCTCATCTTCGCAAGGCCACACGGAGACTGATGAGCCCGACGATTTCTGGGAGAGAATCGGTTCGCGCGATGAAGTTGGAATTTCGCCCCATATGAAATTTTCAGCGGAGGACTGGGCTGAATTCAGGGCCGATACACCGCTTACACTCACGGAAGAAGAAGTTGGCCGCCTGACTTCCTTGAACGACCCTGTATCGCTTGACGAGGTTCGCCGCATTTATCTTTCTCTGTCGCGGCTGCTTTACAGTCATGTCGAAGCCAGCATTCGTCTGTTTATTCAGCGGAGCCGGTTCCTGCAGCTAAGGGGCCGGAAGACACCGTTCATTATTGGCGTAGCCGGTTCGGTAGCCGTCGGAAAGTCAACGACGGCGCGGCTCTTGAAGGAATTGCTGGCCCGGTGGCCAGAAAGCCCGAAGGTGGATCTTGTTACGACTGACGGGTTTCTGCTCCCCAATGCTGAATTGACACGGCGGGGGATTATGAACCGGAAGGGATTTCCAGAAAGCTACGACATAAGCGCTGTCCTGAAGTTTCTGGCCGAACTGAAGGCCGGTGTCCGCATAGTGCGCGCTCCGCTCTATTCGCATCTGACATACGATGTTCTGCCAGGCGAGTATCAAATGATCGACCGGCCGGATATTCTGATCTTCGAGGGCATCAATGTCCTGCAATCACGGGAATTGCCCAAAGACGGGAAATCCATTCCCTTCGTTTCCGATTTTTTCGATTTCTCGATCTATATCGACGCTGACGAAAAAATGATTGGCCGCTGGTATATCGAGCGCTTCATGAGATTGCGCGATACGGCATTCACGAATCCGAAGTCGTTTTTCCATCGCTACTCCGAAGTCAGTAAGGAAGAAGCTCTCGAAATCGCACAGAAATTGTGGGGCGATATAAATCTCGTCAATCTGCGCCAAAACATCCTCCCGACCCGCCCAAGAGCCGACCTGCTTTTACGAAAGGGTGCCAACCATCTTGTCGAGCAAGTTGCACTGCGCAAGCTCTGAGGCCGTCGGGGAATACTTATCATTTCGACCCATGCGTTTGCCTATATCGACCCTGGCGCCGGACTTAGCGCAATCGGAACCTTTGTTGCGGTGATAGGCTGGGTATTTTTGCTCTTGGCGGGCCTAGTCTGGTATCCTGTAAAGCGATTGCTGAATTCCATGCGACCAAGCTCTACCACCGAAGCATCGAAGTCTTCCGATCAGGCGAGGTGATATCTTCAGGTTTTTTCGCGGAGTCATCGGATGACGCTTACCCGCCTAAGTGTCATATTTAATCTACCATCTTTCTCCAGAAGGTCCGAAGTGCCGGAATAGATTCGGTCTACACCGTGATAGGCTAGTCTCGCCTTTCCGCCCATGATCAGCACATCGCCGCTCTCAAGCAGAAAGGACGTTGTTTTACCTCCGCGCTGGGTTCCTCCAATTCGGAAACGGCAGGTGTCGCCCAGCGAAATCGAAAGAACCGGGACCTCGAGATTCTGCTCATCGCGATCTTGATGCATACCCATCTTTGCGCCGGTTTCGTAAAAGTTGATAAGGCAGGCTTCCGGGAGAGGCTGATCTGGCAGTAGTGATGCCCAGATTTCCAGAATTTCGTCTGGTATCGGTGGCCAGGGTTTATCGGTCTGCGGATGCGTTTCCTGATATCGATATCCGCCTTTCTGATCCGTAAGCCAACCAAGTTTTCCGCAATTCGTCATTTGCACGGAAAGTTGTTTCCCGGTGCGGGGCATGGCGGGTCTGAAGAGTGGAGCTTCACTGGCAATTTCTCTTGCCAATTCAACCAATCTCGTCTGCTTTTGCGGCTGCAGATAGTCTTTGAAAAAATCAAGTCCCTTAACGGGGTTCGGAAGTTTGCCCGTATGGTTCTGCTGCATAAAAAGATTCCTCGTTTCAAATCCTTGCACCTACACAATACCCTTCTTATATACGCCGCAACCATGCAGATCACGCTTCGGTGATCAGCGGACGTTGCA
>JAHEHW010000435.1 GCA_024639745.1 Salaquimonas sp.
TTCTTTCGGCGCCGGCAATTATGGCATGGCAGGGCGTGCCTATTCCCCTCGGTTCCTATGGACTTGGCCCAATTCGCACATTTCGGTCATGGGCGGCGAGCAGGCCGCCGGGGTTCTTGCAACGGTAAAGCGCTATGCCATTGAGCGTTCTGGCGGCACCTGGTCCGAGGAGGAAGAGCGCGCCTTCAAGCAACCGACAATCGACATGTTCGAAGAGCAATCCCATCCGCTCTATGCGTCTGCGCGGTTGTGGGATGACGGCATCATTGATCCGCGCAAAACCCGCGAAGTGCTGGCTCTGTCGCTTTCCGCAGCGCTAAATGCACCGATAGCAGATGTCGATTTCGGCGTGTTCAGGATGTGATTTGATGATCTCGAAGCTTCTCATAGCCAATCGCGGTGAGATCGCCTGCCGGATCATTCGCACGGCAAAGCGGATGGGCATCTCGACAGTCGCCGTTTATTCTGATGCAGACCGAAAAGCAATGCATGTTCTGGCTGCAGATGAGGCGGTCCATATAGGCGCTTCCGCCCCGAATGAGAGTTACCTGCTCGGTGGAAAAATGATTGATGCAGCGCTAGCAACGGGAGTCGATGCCATTCACCCGGGCTACGGGTTCTTGTCTGAAAATCCGGATTTCGTTCAAGCGGTTGAAGCGGAGGGTCTGACATTTATCGGTCCCTCTGCCGCCGCTATCCGCGCCATGGGCCTGAAAGACGCTGCAAAGGCCAAGATGGAAACGGCCGGTGTCCCGGTGGTTCCGGGGTATCATGGTGAAAACCAGGACGATGATTTTCTCAAAGATAAAGCTACCGAGATCGGTTTCCCGGTCCTGATAAAGGCGGTCGCCGGCGGTGGCGGCAAGGGTATGAGGAAGGTCGAAGCGGAAACCGCCTTTGCCGATGCCCTTGTCTCGTGCCGTTCGGAAGCGAAGTCGTCCTTTGGCGATGAAAGGGTGCTGATCGAAAAATATATCGAAAAGCCGCGCCATATCGAGGTGCAGGTATTCGGAGACAGCCACGGCAATATCGTCCATCTTTTCGAACGCGATTGTTCGCTCCAGCGCCGCCATCAAAAGGTAATCGAGGAAGCGCCGGCACCGGGCATGACGGCCGAGGTCCGCAAGGTCATGACAGAAGCCGCGGTAAGGGCGGCTCGTGCGATTGGCTATGAAAACGCCGGTACGATCGAATTCATTGCCGACGTTTCGAGCGGACTGCGAACGGACGGCTTCTGGTTCATGGAAATGAATACCCGGCTTCAGGTCGAGCATCCGGTAACGGAAATGGTGACCGGTCTCGATCTGGTCGAATGGCAGATCCGGGTGGCGCGTGGCGACGCCCTGCCACTCGCCCAGGAACAGATCGTCTTGTCTGGACATGCGGTTGAGGCGCGGCTTTATGCCGAGGATCCAGCGAAGGAGTTTCTGCCCGCCACAGGTACATTCGATGCACTCGATTTCCCGCCGGACCTTCGGATCGATACGGGTGTGAAGACGGGGGATACGATCAGCCCGTTTTACGATCCGATGGCTGCCAAAATGATTGCGCATGGCGCAACCCGCGGCGAAGCCCTCGATAGGCTCCGCTATGGTTTGGAAGAAACGAGGATCATCGGCGCAACGACAAACCGCTCGTTCCTCATCCGTCTGCTATCGCTGGAGCCGGTAGCGGTTGGCGAACTCGATACGGGTCTCATCGCTCGATATCAGGCTGATCTGACCTCTCCTCGAGGAATGCAGCCGATACATTATCTGATCGCTGCACTGGTCGAAGCCAACCGCTTTCGCAACCTCCAATCTGATGATCCGTTCGAAAGGATTGGGAGTTTCGATTTATGGGGAGAGCGCATCGAGCATTTCGACTTTGCAACGGGCACCCAGGATCATAATTCCGAAAGGATTGCGGTTCGCCTCGTCCGCGGCGATGGCGGAGCCGTTGAAGCGTGGCTGGCGGACAACAGGATGTCCTTCGACGCCGCTAAAATTGAAGCCGATTACGGCGCATTATACGCCGATAATCAGCGCACGGTTTTCCGCTACATGGCATTGCCGGATGTGATCGCTATTCACGATGGCACCGATTTGCAGGAGATCCGCCGCGCCGCGCTTCTTGAAGCGTTTGAAGGTGATTTGCTGGGAGATGACCGGATTGCCGCGCCCATGCACGGGCTGATCCGCAGGGTGAATGCGAGGTCGGGAGACCGTGTGTCCAAGGGACAATCCTTGATCGTGGTCGAAGCCATGAAGATGGAGCACATGCTGACCGCGCCGCGGGATGCTGTAATTGCGGAAATCCTCGCGGTCGAAGGCGACCAGGTCGCCGAGGGCGCTTTGCTG
>JAHEHW010000436.1 GCA_024639745.1 Salaquimonas sp.
TGCGGTTGCCCGAGAGGATCGGGTCGAAGAACAATAGCTGGCCGAGCTTCACCTGCTCTTCGGGAAAGACCGGGAAATCGGAGGCTTGCAATTGGCGCGGAAGCTCGCTTGCTTGGGCGCCGACGGCGCAGAGCGCCAGCCCGAGGAGGATGCCATGAAACGCTTCTGTTTTGCCCTTGCCCTTTGCTTTTCCAGCCCGGCGCTGGCCGAGATCGAGACGGCGCGCGACCTGATGGATGCGCAGAAATACCCGGAGGCGATGGCAGAGCTTCTGCCGGCGGCGCGGGCGGGCAATGCGGAGGCCGAGGAGCTGATCGGGGTCATGTATGCCAGCGGGCTGGGCGTCGAGCGGGACGATGTGCGGGCGTTCGAGTGGTATCTTCGGTCCTCGCTCAAGGGCCACGCGGGGGCGCAATCCGGCATCGGCTGGTATTACGAGGTCGGCCGGGGTATGCCCGCGCCGGATCTCGTGCGCGCCTATATGTGGTACGCCCTCTCCGCCATCGGAGGGGACCCCGATGCCGCGATTTCTCAGGAGGAAGTCGTAAAGAAGATGACGCCCGACCAAATCGAACATGCCCATATCTTGATTGATGACTATCGTGTGTGGCTCTACCCGTTCCGGTAGGCGGCCTGCGGTGTCCGGAGCCCCGAAAGGCTCCGGACGGGTTTGGATTACTTGAGATCCATCGCGTTTGCTTCGGCGATTTCCGCCTCGACCTCGGCAACGGCGCCGGTCAGCGCGTCGAAGATCTTCTCTCCGCCGTCGATATTGCCCTTGAACCAGTCATAGACGGGCGCTGCGGCTTCCTTGAACGCGGCCTTTTCTTCGGGCGACGGCACGTAGAGATCGCCGCCACCGGCCACGAAATCCTCGTAAGCCTGGATCGACTTGCGCTTGGGCGAGGCGAAAGTCGCCTGTTGCAGCGCATAGAAGCCGTCATTCACGACCATCTTCAGCTCGTCGGACATCTCCATGAACTTGGCGTTGTTCATCCACCACAGCGCGCCCATATAGGCGTGCCCGTCAAGCGTGACATATTGCAGGCCGGCATCGGGGAATTTCATGCCCATGATGTCGGTGATGCCGTTCTTGGAGCCTTCGACCACACCGGTCTGGAAGCTGGTGAACAATTCAGGCCACGGGATCGGCGTCGGCGACGCGCCCAGAGCTTTGACCAGCTCTTGCGGCAGGTCCGCAACTACGGTGCGAATCTTCAGGCCTTCCATATCGGCGGGCTCTGCCACTCGGCGCTGCGTGTTGGCAAAGTTGCGCCAGCCGCCGGTGTTGCCGATGGTCATCAGGCGAATTGCGCCGCCGGAATCTTCCAGCGCCATGTCGCGTACCTTGCGGGTGAAATCGCCTGACAGAACGTGCTCTGCCACGCGGTCATCCGCCATCAGGTAAGGCAGATCAAGCACCTGAACATAGGGGAAAATGCCCGATGCACCGCCCGAGGTCGAAATGTAAATGTCGATGGTGCCGTCCGCCACACCCTGCAGACATTCCGCACCGTTCGAGCAAAGCTGAGTACCGATGAACAGCTCAACCTCGATAGCGCCGTTCGACGCGTTCTCGACAAAGTTCTTGAAGACGACCAGACCATCATAGTCCTCGTCGTTTTCATTCGAATTCGCCGTTGCGCGCAGCGTAAAATCCGCCGCCGCCGCCGCGATTGCCGACGTTGCCACCAGTGATGTCGCCACCACTGCGGTTTTCATAAAGTTTCTGAGCATGCGTTTCCTCCTGTGATACTCAATTCAGTTTGCAAATCCCGTTATCCGCGGGATCGTCATGGATATTGCCGGGACGTAGGTTATTAAAAAGATCACCGCGATTTCGACTGCCAGGAACGGCAGGATAGCGCGGGCGATGGTTTCCACTCTTTCGCGCGAAACCGCGGCAGCCACGAACAGCACAAGCCCCATCGGCGGCGTTGCCAGACCGACGGTCAGATTGACGCTCATGATGATGGCAAAGTGGATCGGGTCCACGCCAAGGCTGGTGAAAATCGGTGCCAGGATCGGGCCAAGAATGATAATGGCAGGTCCGGCATCCAAAAACATCCCCACGACGAACAGCAGCAGGTTGATCAGGAACAACAGAATCAGCGGGTTTTCGGACAAGCTTAGGATCAGCGATGCCAGCTGTTCCGGCGCATGGCTCAGGCTGACGACGGTTTTGAACGCCATCGCTGCCCCAACCAGCAGAAGAACAACCGCTGATGTCATCCCGGCATTGCTCAGAACCTCGGGCACGTCTTTCAACGATATACTGCGCAGAACGAAAAAGCCGATGATGAAAGCGTAACCAACAGCGACCGCCGCCGCCTCG
>JAHEHW010000437.1 GCA_024639745.1 Salaquimonas sp.
CAACATCACCGCGCCCGGGATGGAAGAGGCAGTCATGGGTCCCTACTTCCCCCGTGGCCACTATACCACCAAGGCTGATTTCGAGACCGAAGGGCCAAGGAGGTGAGAGAAGGCCATGAATACGGAAGGATCAAACTCAACCAAGACGGAGTTATAGTTTGAACACGGATGAAGTGAAAGTCGATTAGGCTATCTAAAATACGCGATATGCGCTTCGGTGACTGCACCTACTTCGCAAATGCGAATGGATATATCACCCTGCAAATATGGCATCTCACAGGCATACTTGGGAGAAACGCCGATGGTCGCGGTCCTTCTTGTTGTCGTGGAATCCGAGATCATTCGCGCCGTCATCGGGTGGATCACATCATAGAAATAGGTGAATTCAGGCAAAGCGCCGGGGCCTTGGAGAGGAAAGCCTCATGGATACAGGAACCAAACTCGCTTGCAATCGCACCTATCTCGCAAACGAACGCACGCAGATGGCATGGGTGCGGACGAGCCTTGCGCTGATCTCTTTTGGCTTCGGCATCGCCAAATTCTATCAGTTTCTGCACCAAACTCAGGGCGAGGATGCGCCGTTCATGGGGCCCCGCGGCGTCGGTATGCTCATGATCTCGATCGGACTCATCGCCTTAGCGTCGGCCAACGTGCAGCATCGCCGCGCTCTGAAGGCACGGCAAGAGGAATGCCAGGCCCTCCCTGCATCGACCGCCGGAGCAACGGCGGTCGCGATCATGCTGCTGGGCATCATTGCCTTCGCCGTGGCATTACTGTGAGGTGATGCTGCGTATCATGGAGACGAATCCAGACGGGAAGGAGCCACTCGGCAATGTCACCGCGCCCCGGATTCAAGTGGCGAGAAGTGGCCCCAATACCCCATAGACAGGTACATTGACTCCGCGACCTATGAGGCAAATGGGTTGAAGAAACAAGAAAAACTTTTGGAGCGCACCTTTATCTAATCTTTTTTTCAATGTTTCTTGAACAAACGCACGATGAAAGGAGTTTGAAATGGAAAAAAACACAGTAAACAGCATCCAGCCGGGCGTTCAGCAGCTCAGTTCGAAATCCAGTCTTACATCTAATGAAATCGCGGCCAATGGACCGCTTCCGGGTGATGTCAGTTTGTATCAAAAAGAGCTCGCCACTGCGAAAAAATTCACCTCGCCCGGCTATTATCCCTCACTCAATGCCGCCGAGATCGCCGATGCGCAGCGGAGCGGCTTTTTCCCCGCCGCCTCCTTCACCGGTTCCTTCGACGGGCCCAATCGGGTTTACGCATGGCGCAGTGCAGACAGCTATCAAGGCTTGACATACATCGTCAATCGAAAGCCCGGCGAACTTTACCTGGTCGGCGGCGATTATCCACCTCCCACGAGTCCCGTTCCTCCAGGCCCCTTCATCGCGAAGGCCGACGCTACTACGGGCAAGCAGATCTGGCGCACCTATTTCGACAACGCCAACGTTTCCGGCCGTTGGATCGGCAATGCCAATCTGAACATTCTCGACAACGGCATGATCCCTTTTGCCTGGTCGAACCAGATCATCCTGCTCGATTCGGATTCCGGCTTGATTTTGAAGCACAACGCGCTGCCTGCGGGTGAAGCACCGGTAGCGGATGTCAATTACAAACATCTCACCATCGCCCCCGACCGAACGCTCATCCTGAAGTGCCAGACACGGCCGACCGGCGAGACGTCGCAGGGGACGATGGCGATCTTCAAGGGTCTGATGAAGGGGTTAAAACAGCCCAATTCACATCTCGCCGCAGTTCATCCCGAAACGTTGGAAATCCTGCACGACATTCCGCTTCCGGAGCCATCGTCTTCACCTCATATCATCGCGGAGGTCGATGGTAAAATTGCGATTTATGTGCCTCTGAACTCCGGTATGATGCGCTGCTTCTGGGATCCCGCCACGAAGACACTATCAAACGACGACTCCTGGATGGTCAAACCGATGAAGAAAGGCCAGACAACATCAACTGCTCCGACGCTCATCGGTGAATGGGTCGCGATCCAAACCAACGGCGCCGGCAGCGACACGGTCGCCTCAAGCATCGTTGTCGCCCATCGGGACAACGCAGAGAGGGTGCAGGTCATTTTCCCCTTCGGCGACCTCAAGCCCGGCGAGTGGAGCTTCGCGCCGCCGAAGGCGGGCGGCGACCCTGAAAACAGCATGATCTACTCGGCCGATATGGGAGTCGGCAAAGTGGCCGGCATCAAGATCAACCAGGAAACAGGTGAGCTGAAGGTCGCCTTCGTCGTCGACGACGCGACCACCACCTTTCAGCCTGTCATCGGGCCGAAAGAGCGACGAGTGCTGCTGC
>JAHEHW010000438.1 GCA_024639745.1 Salaquimonas sp.
GACTCTCGCATTGCCCGCGTCGGGCGGGTCTGCGTATCGGAATAAAAATCAATCATTCGCCGTTCTCCGCGGAATTTATTTTACGACCCAAAATGTTCGTGATCGCCAAACTAGAAAATCATCCTGTCTGGAGCGAATTGCATCAGGCCGGGCTCCATCTTGGGTGATAGATAGAGCGGGTCAGTGAAAGGACTATATCCGCAGCTTTCAAACCCATTGTCAGGTTTTGGGCTTGCCGTAGCGGAGGAGAAGTCGTCAAAGAAGATGCCCGTATTGAACTTATCGACCCTGAAAACCGCGATCTGGACAGCAATGGAAAAGATTGAACTGCCAAGCGAACTTGCCTCACTGCAAGGATCGATCGATTTCAAGACCGGAGCGGATGTCGAATCCTACCGAAACGATCCGCGCGACCGATTCCAAGGCGCTCCGATCCCGGTGTTTCTGCCCAGATCGACAGCCGAAGTCGCGGTACTCGTCAAAGCCTGCGGCAAAGCGGGAATCGGCATCATTCCGGTCAGCGGAGGCACCGGCGTAGTCGCCGGTCAATTGGCCTTCTCCACGGACAAGGTAATCGCGATTTCAATGGAACGTCTGAACGCCATTCGCGACCTGTCTCTCGCTGACGGAGTGATTGTTGCCGAGGCAGGCTGTATCCTTGCCGACCTGCAGAACGCGGCCCAGGATGCGGATAGACTTTTTCCGCTCGGCATGGCATCGGAAGGCAGTTGCCGACTGGGAGGCAATCTTGCCACGAACTGCGGAGGCATAAAGGTCCTGCGTTATGGAAACGCACGGGACCTTTGTCTGGGGATCGAGGCCGTTCTGCCCGATGGCTCGATCCTCTCTGAACTGTCCCCGCTCAGAAAAAACAATACCGGCTACGATCTCCGGCACCTGCTGATCGGGAGCGAGGGTACGCTTGGCATCATCACGGCGGCGACAATGGTGATCATGCCGAGAGACGCGCAAACCATAACCGCGTTCTGCTCGATTGCATCGCCCGAGGCTGCGATCAGCCTGCTCGATGCAATGCGCAACCAAGAAGCGTTGAATGTGAGCGCATTCGAAATCATGAGTGATTACGGAATCTCTGTGCTGGAGAAACATTTTCCTGCAGAAAGATTCCCGCTCGACACCCGCAGTTCTTGGTATGCCCTGATCGAGGTCGGCGGCGACGTCGGTATCGAAAACAAAGCGCAAACTTTCCTGGCAGATGCGATGGAAAGCGGCAGGATCGATAACGCGGCGCTCGCTTCGTCCGCCACGCAACGACAAGCGCTCTGGCGGTTGCGGGAAATAACACCGGAGGCCAATCGGCTTGAAGGCGCGATTTGCAGCAGCGATACAGCGGTTCCCCTTTCGAGGATCGGCGAATTTATAGAAACGACCTGTCGTGCAGTCGCTGAGATCGATCCCGGGCTGACGATCAACTGCTACGGCCATATCGGCGATGGTAATATTCATTTCAATATCTTCCCGCCTCCCGGCACAAGCAAAGCAGAGATAATCGAGCACGATCTCGAGACCATCGAGGCAATCCGGGTAGCAATCGACGAAACCACCATCGCCTGTCATGGAGCGATCAGTGCGGAACATGGAATCGGGCGGCTTAAGGTCGGTGATCTCGAACACTTTGCAAGCCCGGAGAAGCTGGCTGCGCTGCGCGCGATCAAGCGGGCGCTGGATCCCGATGGGATCATGAACCCCGGCGCCCTGCTCCGAAACATCAGGCAAACGTAAAATTTCATGCCTGGTTCATCCAATTGCGGAGCGCCTTGGCGTTTGCGAAGCGCCCAGGATGGATTTTTGACATGTTCCGGTATTCAAGTAACGTCTTGTCGAATGACATTGGCGCACGAGTTTCTCACAGAGAGATTGCGCGATGAACGTGGCGAGGGGAAAATCGATGGATCTTGGAATCAATGGCAAGAAAGCACTGGTTCTCGGCGCCAGCCAGGGTCTTGGACAGGCAATTGCAGCCACACTTGCCCGGGAAGGCGCCAAAGTCATTGCCGCTGCCCGCAACAAAGATGCGATCGCAGACTGGGCGCAGAAAGAAGGGCTGGATATAACGGCCAAGCATGTCGATTTGTCCGACCCAGCATCCGTTGAGGGTTTGATTTCGATGATCCTCGAACAAGGCGGCGTCGATATACTGGTCAACAATGCCGGCGGCCCATTGCCGGGCGGCGCGACTATGCCTGACCGGGAATCGTGGAACAAGACCTTCAACACCATGGCGAGCAGTCTCTTCGAGATAACGACAAGACTGCTGCCTAACATGCAGGAAAAAAAGTGGGGGCGCATTCTTACGATCGGT
>JAHEHW010000439.1 GCA_024639745.1 Salaquimonas sp.
GATCGAGGGAGCATTCAAATTGCCGTTGGTGATGCGCGGGAAGATGGAGCTGTCGGCAAGCCGCAAACCCTTTACACCGATCACCCGGCATTCAGGATCAACGACGGCGTTGGCATCGTCTGCGCGTCCCATCCGCGCTGTGCCGCAGGGATGATAGGCGCTTTCGACATGCTCGCGGATAAAATCATCGAGCTCGTCTCTGGTATTCACATCCGGTCCAGGCTGGATCTCATGCTTATAGTAGGCTTTGAAAGCGTCCTGTGCGAAAATCTCGCGGGTCAGCCGGATGCATTGCCGGAAATCCGCCCAGTCTTTTTCATGGGACATGTAATTGAAGAGGATTTTCGGATTTGCCTTCGGATCAGGCGACGAAAGCGTAACCGATCCCCGTGAAGGTGAACGCGCAGGTCCGACATGGGCCTGGAACCCATGGCCTCCAGCTGCTGCGCGTCCATCGTAGCGGACTGCGATTGGCAGAAAATGATACTGGATGTCTGGGTATTCCACTCCCGCTCGCGACCGAATGAACCCAGTGCTTTCGAACTGGTTAGAGGCGCCAGGACCTGACTTGTTCAACAGCCAGCGAGCACCGACATAAGCCTTGCCGAACAGGTTCCAGTATTTGAATAGGCTGACCGGTTGGGATGCGGCGGCCTGTATATAGAGCTCTAGATGATCCTGCAGGTTTTGGCCGACACCCGGCCGGTCGGCAACGATATCAATCCCATGTTCAGCAAGGTGGCTGGCCGGGCCTATGCCCGACAGCATCAGCAGCTTGGGGGAATTGATCGAGGATGCCGCGAGAATGACTTCCTTATCTGCGCCGATCACTTCGACCTTCCCGTCGCGCTCGACCTCCACCCCAGTAGCCCGTCCATTCTCGATCACCACCCTACGGGCAAAGGCACGAACGATATCGCAGTTCTCATGTTTCAATGCCGGCTTCAGATAGGCTTTCGCAGCGGACCAGCGTTCACCTTTCCAAACCGTCATATCAAAGGGGCCGAACCCCTCCTGCTGGTGGCCATTATAGTCATCGGTGATGGGGTAGCCGGCCTGCTGTCCGGCTTTCACGAAGGCGCGTGTGAGCGGATTGTCCCGCTTGCCGCGGGTGACATACAGCGGCCCTTCAGTTCCCCGCCAGGACGGATCGCCGCCGTGACCGCCATCGTGCCAGTTTTCCATTCGCTTGAAGTAAGGCAGCACATCGGCATATCCCCAGCCATGGGCGCCCTGGTCGCGCCAGTGGTCGTAATCGCAGGCGTGACCGCGGACATAGATCATGCCGTTGATCGAGGATGAGCCGCCGATAACCTTGCCACGCGGTGTTGCAAGACGACGGCCGCCCAAATGCGGTTCGGGTTCCGTCCTGTATCCCCAGTCATAGCGTTTCATGTTCATCGGGTAGGACAGCGCGCCCGGCATCTGGATAAAGGGGCCGGCATCCGTGCCGCCGAACTCGATCACCAGAACCCGTCTACCGGCTTCAGCGAGCCGGTAGGCTATTGCGCATCCGGCGGAACCGGCGCCTATGATTACATATTCTGCTTGCATCATATGGGCGCCTCGACATCGCCAATGCAGTTTGAAGCGTTTTCCATCGGATAATGGTCAAAGGCAGTTGCGGCGCTTTTCCGATCCTTTCTGGGATCGCTTTCCGCGCTGAATGTACTCTGCGCCAAGCATGCCATGGCTTCACTCCGGACAGGTTTTATTCGCCGCGTGGAAAACGCTGTTCTTCCTCAACCTCGTTGAGGTCCATGTGGTTGCGCATGAACCGTTCGGATGCGTTCCTCAGCGGCTGGTAATCCCACGGATAGTAAGCGCCGTTGCGAAGCGCTTCGTAGACCACCCAGCGCCGCGCCTGGCTGCGCCGTACTTCAGCGTCGAACCGGTCCAAATCCCATTGCCTATCGGCCTCTGCCCGCAATTCCTGCAGTGCATCCGCATGGGCGGGGTCGTCCGCCAGGTTGGTCAACTCGTGCGGGTCGGCATCCATGTCGAAGAGCTGTTCGGGATCAAGCGCGCAGCGGGTATATTTGTATTTTCCGGAGCGCAAGGCGACGAGGGGTGCGTAGGAGCCTTCGGCGGCATATTCCATCGCGACGGGGGCAGTTCGTTCTCCGCCACGGGCAAGTGGCATGACACTCTCGCCTGTGGTCCATGGCATCACCTCATCCATCGAAACGCCCGCAAGGTCGCAGATCGTTGGGCACACATCGATATTGGATACCGGCGTTACTACATGGTGAGGCTCAACGCCGGGGACCGAAACCATCATCGGCACGCGGGCTGAACCTTCGAAAAAGGTCATTTTGAA
>JAHEHW010000440.1 GCA_024639745.1 Salaquimonas sp.
CGAACATTTGCAGAGATCCGCCATGACCAATCGCATTGCCTTTCAGGGGGAACCCGGCGCTTACAGCCACGAAGCCTGCCGCAAAGCAAGACCTGGAATGGAGGCATTGCCCTGCCGGACATTCGAAGACGCGATCGATGCCGTAGGAGACGGGTTGGCGGATCTCGCAATGCTTCCGGTTGAAAACTCGACCTACGGCCGAGTGGCTGACATTCATTCTTTGCTGCCGAAATCGGGCTTGCATATCGTGGACGAGGCGTTTGTTCGCGTCCACATCAACATGCTGGGCGTTCACGGTGCCAAATTGAGCGATGTTACTCGGGCTATGAGCCATACGGTTCTGCTGGGGCAGTGCAAAAGCTTTCTGCAAAAGCACGGAATTCACCGGGTTACCGGCGCCGATACCGCCGGGTCGGCTCGGCATGTGGCGGAAACCGGTGACGTGTCGCTTGCCGCTCTCGCCAGTGAACTTGCCGGGGACATTTATGATTTGGACATTCTGGCGCGCCATATCGAGGATCAAAGCAACAATACCACCCGGTTTTTGATCATGTCGGGTGAGGCCGACACATCGCGGCGCGGCCGCCACGGCATGATTACCAGTTTCGTATTTCAGGTGCGCAACATTCCCGCGGCGCTTTACAAAGCAATGGGCGGCTTCGCCACAAACGGGGTGAACATGACAAAACTGGAAAGCTATATGGTGGACGGCTCGTTTACGGCGACACAGTTCTATGCCGACATCGAAGGCCACCCGGAGGACCCGGGCGTGAAGCTGGCATTTGACGAACTGGACTACTTCACCACCAACGTGGAAATTCTCGGCGTTTATCCTGCCGATGAAGGGCGTTTCTGACGGTCGACCGCTTCCCGCGAGTTGTCATGCCGGTCTTCCATCTGCTTCGCAAATTCGGCGACTCGCAGTTTGAACCTCTTGGTGAGTTTGGCCTTGGCCAGCTTTAACGATTGGATAAGCAGCCGTGCCTGCAGGTTCTTGGGTTTGATCTCGAGAACGACAGACATGCGTGTCCGCCTCGGCGACAGCGCCATCAATTCCAGGCTCATCTGTCCTTGTATCCCTGGCGACGACGATTGAAACTCGATCAGCGTCGGATGATCGAGTTCGGCCAGCCGGACTTGGACATGCCGCCGCCGGCCACGCAGGTCGAACCGAGCCATCCAGGTCATGCCGATGCGGGATTCATCGAAGTCGTCCATTCGTTGGACTTCTATTCCGCGACGAATAGCGGATCTCTCGTAAATCTCGAATTCCGAAAGCATATCAAAGACCTGTGCAATCGGAGCCTCGATATCTTCCTTGCTCGAAAATTTCATCGGATGCCTGACAACGGATGCTTCCCAATTTTGTCGCGCTAATCGAGCCTGTCTGCAAGCCAGTTTTGCAGCAAAAAGTGGGCAATTGCGCCCTTCCGGGCAGGTTTCAGAACTGGGTGTGTTCCTGCAAAAGCTTCCATCATTTCGTCTCGGCTGACCCACATCGCGTCCTCAATTTCGACCGGATCGATTTCCAGATTGCGTGATAGGGCCTCGCCGGCGCAGCCAAACATCAACGATGCCGGAAACGGCCACGGCTGACTGGCAAGGTAGGATACCTCCCCGACGGCAACTCCAGCTTCTTCCATAACTTCCCGCCGCACCGCCGCTTCTAGCGTTTCGCCCGGCTCGATGAAGCCCGCGAGAAGCGAATACATGCCTGACGGCCAGCCGGGGGATCTGCCCATGAGCACTGAATGGCCGTGGGTGATCAGCATGATGACCACCGGATCAGTACGTGGAAAGTGATGTGCGCCGCAGTCGCCGCAGGTTCTCTGCCATCCGCCCTGTGTGATCTCGCTGGCGGCACCGCAACGGGCGCAAAAGCGGTGGATTTCATGCCAGCCCACAAGGGCTTTCGCAGTGGCTGCCATCTCTGCGTCACGCGGGCTCAGGCGCGTCATCAGCCGCCGCAACTCGGCAAAGAAGTGATCCTCGGGCAGATCCGGGTGGTGTTGTTCTGTCGGGTCCACAAAAGAACCTACCGCACTGAGGTCCAGACCTTCGGGAACCCAGTCAGAGATGTCCGCCGCAAAGCGCGGTGCGTCGCCATCGAGGCCTAGAAACACCATGGAACCGATTACCCCATTCGGACCTGACTGCACCATCGGATGACTCATCGGAAGCAGCGCTAGCGTGTCGAGTTCCGGTCCCTTTGCCAGTGGTTTTCCGTGCCACAAAAGCACTGACGCGGCGTCGGGATGCGTCTGCATGTGCTCCAATGCAGCCACGTCGCCGCGAAGGTGAGCGGCACGGTCCAG
>JAHEHW010000076.1 GCA_024639745.1 Salaquimonas sp.
AGACTCCGATATGCAGGCGGCAACCATCGGCGAGCCAATCGATCCGGGGGCGGATTTCGTCTCCGTGGCGCGTGGTGATCTGATTTTTTGGAAAGGCCATATCGCGATTGTCACTGGCAATCGAAATGGGGAGCCTTGGATCATTCACGCAAACGGGAAGACGATGGATGTTGCGGCGGAGCCGCTCAGGCAAACCGTTCAGCGGATCGCGTTTCTCTACGGTAAACCACTCGGCGTCCGGCGGCCATAAGGCGATCTAATAACCGGCCTCCTTGTCCACCAGGTGCTCGAGTGGCAGTCCCTGCTCGTGCCGCGCGATCTGGTGTTCAACATGCGCTGCAAGGGCACGGATATCAGACGTCGCCGCCATATGGGGTGTCAGGATCGCATTCTCGAAATCCCACAATGGGCTGCTTTCCGGTAACGGCTCTGTCTCGAAGACATCGAGAGATACAGCGCCGAGTGTTCCGTCCTGAAGGCATGCAATGATATCGCTCTCGACCTGGCTGCCGCCGCGACCGGCATTGATGAGGACCGGTGATGCAATTTCATCTTGCCGCTGCAATTTTTCGAAAATATCCCGCTTAAAGAAGCCTCGCGTTTCCGCCGTCAGCGGCAGCAAACAAACGAGAAATTGGGTTTGCGCGAGAAAACTGTCCAGGTTGTTCTGATCGAAGCATGTCATGCCATCAATGGACTTCTGAGACCGGCTCCAGCCAATAACATTAAATCCAAGCGCCTTGAGTTTTCGCGCCGAATCCTGACCGAGGACCCCGAGCCCCATGATTCCTACCGTGATTTCAGAAGCCTCGGGTTGCGGCCTCTCCTCCCAAATACGATCGCGTTGCGCTGCGTCGTATCTGCGTTGCTGGCGCAAATGCATAAGGCATTGCAGACACACCCATTCGCTCATTCTGTTTGTGAGCGTTGGGTCGACGAAGCGCACAATTGGCAAGTCCGGCACGCCCGCGCGGCCCATGATATGATCGACCCCGGCACCTGCTGAAAAAATGACCTCAAGATCCGGAAGCCGTTGGAAAAGATCCGCGTCCGGCTTCCACAAGACCGCATATTTCACGCCGTGAAAAATCTCCGGCAAATCCGTTTCAGTCTGGAGGTCGATAATCCGGCGGTTCTTGATGCCATCGGAGAATCGATCGGATTTACGAAGCGTATCGAATTTGACATCAACCAGCAGGGGAGAGGGTTCATTCATGTGGTCTGCTCCGGGTCACGCTTTCACGTCCTCGTCAATGATGGATTCGAGTTCGAAAGCCGCTGCCATCAGCGCTTTTGTATAATCGGTGCGGGGTGCGTCGAAAATCTGGGTTGCAGGCCCTTGCTCGACGACCGTGCCGTTCTTCATGACGATCACTTCATTTGCAAGTGCTCGAACGACCTTCAGATCATGGCTGATAAACAGATAGGAGAGATTGCGTCGCTTCTGGATGGCTCGCAAGAGGTCAACCACCTGCGCCTGCACGCTCATGTCGAGTGCGGATGTCGGTTCGTCGAGCATGATGAATTTCGGTTCCAGAACGATAGCGCGGGCGATGGCGATGCGCTGACGCTGCCCGCCAGAGAATTCGTGCGGATAGCGATGCCTGGTTTCGGGATCCAGCCCGGTCTCGGCAAGAGCCCTCTTCACCCTGTCATCCCGCTCGCTTGCCGAGAGGTGCGGGGCGTGAATTCTGAGGCCCTCCGCGACGATCTCTGCAATCGACATTCTCGGGCTCAGCGAGCCGTATGGATCCTGGAAAACGATTTGCATCCGGTCCCGGAACTTCCGCATCGATTTGAAGCTGTATTCGTCGATTTGTTCCCCGAGAAAGACAATTGTGCCTTCGGACGAAATCAGCCGTGTCAGAGCAAGCCCGAGGGTTGTCTTGCCGGAGCCAGACTCACCCACGACACCCAGGGTCTGACCTTCTCTCAGCTTCACGTTGATGCCATCGACCGCTTTTACGTAGTCAACCACGCGCCGCATGAAGCCCTTCTTGATGGGAAACCAGACGCGGATGTCATTGCCTTCGAGAACCATCGGGAGGGTTTCGTCGGTTTCAGGCGGTTGGCCGCTCGGTTCTGCTGAAAGCAAAAGTCGCGTGTAGGGGTGTTGCGGATTCTTGAAAATATCGGCCGTCTTGCCCTGTTCAACGATCTTGCCGTGTTGCATCACGCAGGTCCGATCGGCGATCTTGCGCACGATGCCGAGATCGTGGGTAATGAACAGCATGGAAAGATTATGGCTCTCCTGAAGGCTTTTCAGAAGCTTCAGGATTTGCGCCTGAACCGTCACGTCGAGTGCTGTGGTTGGTTCATCTGCGATCAGCAATTTCGGTTCATTGGCAAGCGCCATCGCAATCATCACTCTTTGACGTTGCCCACCTGAGAGCTGGTGCGGATACGCATTGAGCCGGCGCTCTGGTTGTTGAATCCCGACCTGATTCAGCAGCTCAAGCGTCCGGGTCCGCGCCTCGCTTTCACCCATGCCTTTATGAAGCGAAAGGATTTCGCCTATCTGACGCTCGATCGTGTGAAGCGGATTGAGTGATGTCATGGGCTCCTGAAAGATCATGGTGACGTCATTGCCTCGGATCTCTCGAAGCGTTTTATCGGAGGCCGTCAGTGTTTCCTTGCCGTCAAAAATGATTTGACCGCTTGGATGCGAAGCCGCCGGATATGGCAAGAGTTTCAGGATCGAAAGGGCGGATACCGATTTGCCCGAGCCCGACTCACCGACCAGTGCAACGGTTTCACCCGGCAGTATATCAAAATTGATATGGTCGACAGCCAGGGCGGTTTTTCCATCCTGGCTGAATTGGACCGAAAGATCCTTTACGGAAAGAAGGGGGGAGTGTTTTTCCATCAGGCGAACGTCTTTCTCGGATCGAAAGCATCTCGCACCGCTTCGCCGATGAAAATCAAAAGCGACAGCATCAGCGACAAAACCACGAATACCGTAATGCCGAGCCATGGCGCCTGCAGGTTGTTTTTACCCTGTGCAAGCAGTTCGCCGAGAGAAGGCGATCCCGGTGGTAGCCCAAGGCCCAGGAAATCGAGCGAGGTCAGCGTGGTGATGGATCCGTTGAGAATAAACGGTAGAAAGGTCAGCGTCGCTACCATCGCGTTCGGCAGCAAGTGTCGGAAAATGATCGCGGCATTGCCGACACCAAGCGCCCGCGCCGCGTTGACATATTCAAAGTTTCGCGCGCGCAGGAATTCCGCCCTGACCACGCCGACAAATCCGACCCAGGAAAACAGCAGCATGATACCGAGCAATACCCAGAAACCCGGTGGCAGAATCGCAGCGATGATCAACAGGATATAAAGTACCGGTAGCGCAGACCAGATTTCGATAAAGCGCTGGAAGATCAGGTCGGTCCAGCCGCCGAAATAACCCTGCACTGCGCCGGCGGCAACGCCGATAACAGCGGAAGCAAGTGTCAGGACAAGACCGAAAAGAACCGATATTCGAAAGCCATAGATAGACCGGGCCAGGACGTCCCGGGCTTGATCGTCAGTGCCGAGCCAGTTCCAGTTGCCCATGACGCAACCAGCGTCGTCGACGCCCTCAAAATAGGCCGCGCAACGTTCGTCGGACGAAAACAACCAGGATGGCGCCGAGGGAGCTGGCTCGGGAAGTTCATTGTTGACGGTACGATACGAGTAGCGGACGGGTGGCCATATGGCCCAGCCATTCTCTTCGAAAGCCTCGCGGATCTCGGGTATCTTGTAGTCGGTGACCGGTAGAAAACCATCATCCCCCAACCAGTGCTCTTCCGGAAATTCCTGGAAAATGGGCATGTATAAGTCGCCTTTGAACCAGACTAGGATGGGCCGGTCATTGGCGAGAAACTCGGCGAAAAGCGATAGGATGAACAGGATCAGGAAAATCCAAAGCGACCAGTACCCGCGCCTGTTTTTCTTGAAATTACGCCAGCGCCGCTGGTTGAGAGGCGACAGGGAAAAACGTCCTGGTTCCCCTTCGTTTCCGTGTTTCTCGGTTACTGCTTTGTCTGCAACCTGCATTCGTCACACCTGCCGGGATTCGAAATCGATGCGCGGATCGATCCAGGTATAGAGAAGATCCGACAGCAGACTCACGAAGAGTCCGATCAGCGAAAAGATGAAAAGGGTGGCGAAGACAACGGGATAATCGCGGTCGATAATCGATCGGTATCCGAGAAAGCCCAGACCATCGAGTGAAAAGATGGTCTCGATCAGGAGGGACCCGGTAAAGAAAGCGGATATGAAAGCGCCCGGAAAGCCCGCGATGACAATCAGCATGGCATTGCGGAACACATGACCGTAAAGCACCTGGCGTTCGGTCAGTCCTTTGGCGCGGGCCGTCTGCACATACTGTTTTCGTATTTCGTCCAGAAATGAATTCTTGGTCAGCAGGGTCGTCGTTGCGAAGGCGGCGAGGACCAATGCGATCAGGGGAAGCGTAAGGTGCCAGAAATAGTCGGCGACTTTTCCCAACAGCGACAACTGATCGAAGTTCTCCGATGTCAGCCCTCTCAGCGGGAACCAATCGAAATACGACCCGCCGGCGAAGAACACAAGCAGCATCACGCCGACGAGAAATCCGGGAATTGCATAGGCGACGATGATGATGCCGCTCGTCCAGACATCGAAGCGGCTACCATCGTGAACCGCTTTGCGGATCCCGAGCGGGATCGAAATTACGTAGGATATCAACGTAATCCAGAGCCCCAGCGAAATCGAAACCGGCATTTTCTCCTTTATCAGATCGATGACGCTGATCTTTCGAAAATAACTTTCGCCGAAATCGAAACGCGCATAGTCCCAGAGCATGATCAGGAAGCGCTCGTATGCCGGTTTGTCGAAACCGAATTGCTGCTCCAATCGCTTGATGAATTCCGGGTCCAGTCCGGCTGCGCCACGGTAACTCGATGAGCTGTCCCCAGAAGATTCGAACTGGTTGTCCTGGGTGAAATCCGATCCGCCGCCCGTGATTCGATCCGTTGCGGATCCGCCCTGGCCGGAAAGTTGAGCAAGCACCTGTTCCACCGGTCCGCCGGGCGCGAATTGCACAATCGCGAAAGTGATCAGCATGATACCCAGGATCGTGGGTATCATAAGAAGCAAACGCCTTAGGATATAGGCTCCCATATGCCGCGCTTATCCTCCGGTGTTCTCTTCGGTGCCTATAGGCGGCTTTCGATGGTCGCCGCTTTGTCCGGGTCGAGCCACCATAATTGTTCGACCGGGAAAAAGTAATCCGGCTTCGCATCCGGCCATCCAAACATATCCCACATCGCTATGCGATGATTCGCTGAATGCCAATTTGGAATCCAGAAATGATAGGCGCGCAAGACCCGGTCGATGCATTTCATCACCGTTTGCAATTCCTCCCGGCTTTGAACGCCTTCGATCCTGTCGATCAGATCGTCCAAAGGCTCAAGGGCGATGCCGGGATAGTTTCTCGAACCCTCCCTGTTCGCGCTGCTCGAGTGGAAGAATTGCCGCATCGCTTCCCGCGTCGGCGTCGCGCCAAATGAATTGGCGAGCCCGACGACGTCGTAGTCGAACGTTTCAAGCCGGGCCTGGAACTGCGATGGATCGACAAGCCGGATCGTGGCCGGGATGCCGATCGTCTTGAGATTTTCGACATAAGGACCGAGCACCCGCTCGAAAACCGGCGACCGGATCAGAAATTCGATATCGAGCCGGGTGCCGTCTTCAAGATAGAAGTTGCCGTCCCCTTCCTGCCAACCTGCTTCCCGCAGCAATTTGCGCGATCTTCTCAATGCGCTACGATCCCGACCGCTCCCGTCTGTCTCAAATTGCCTGACCGCATCGCCGAACACCGTTTCGGGAAGGTCGGCGCGCAACGGTTCGAGCAGTTCGAGTTCGGCATCGCTGGGAGCAGCCTGCGCTGCATAATCCGACTTTTCGAACATCGAGTGAGAACGTTCATACGCTCCGTAGAACAGATTCTTGTTGGTCCAGGCAAAATCGAAGCACAGCCCGATCGCCTCGCGGGTGCGGCGGTCGGCAAACTTCTTCCGGCGGGAATTAACCGCCCAGCCCTGGAGCGAGGGTCTCTTTTCCCCGGGCATTTCAGTGAGCACGACACTTCCGGTTTCCACCGCCGGGAAATTGTACTCGGTCGCCCAGGTCTTGGAGGTGAATTCCTGCCTCCAGCGTACGACCCCTTTTTTAAAAGCTTCGAATGCGGCTTGCCGTTCGCGAAAGAAATCGATCCTTAAGACATCGAAATGATTGAGTCCTTTGGCGAAAGGCATGTCTTTCGCCCAGTAATCGTCGCGACGCACATATTCGATATATCTGCCCGCATCGAAATCGCCGACCCGATAGGCTCCGGACCCAACCGGAACTTCCATCACGTGGTCTTCGAACGCGAGATCCTGATAGAAGCGGGCGGAAAGAATAGGAACCGAATTGGCAATCGACAGGATAGCCCGGTCCGATTGCTCTCCTGTGAAGCGAAGCGTTAATGTTCGCTCGTCGTGCACGACCACTTCATCGAGTTCGGCAAGGTCGATCGCGACCTGTGGATGGCCTTTTTCCTTCAGTGTCAGATACGAAAAGGCGACGTCTTCGGCCGTTACGAGCCTGCCGTCGCTGAATTTGGCTTCTGGGCGCAGCGCAAACCGATAGGCATTCCGGTCCTTGGATATCTCCACGCTTTCCGCCAACGCGCAGTAAAGCGCGTCAGGTTCGTCATAGGCCCATACCATCAGCGTATCGAAGCACGCCTCCATCCGCGGCGGCGCTTCGCCCTTCAGTACGAAACTGTTCAGCGTGTTAAAGGTTTGCGGATTCTGGTTGAAATACCAGTAAGAAACGGAAAATGCGAAGCGTCCGCCAGGCGGTGCATCGGTATTCGCGTAATCGAATTGCGTGAAATTCTCTGGATATTTCAGCTCGCCGAACGCGGATAGCCCATGCAGTTTCTGCCCGACGGGATTCGACGCGAGCGAAATGGAAGGAAGCGCGCCTGCCATGGCCAGCCCGCCAGCTGTTTTCAGGAAATCGCGTCTGGTGAAAGGCAAGTGTCCCGCAGATAGGCCGGGAGTAAACCTGGAATTCATTGGCCTGCATCCTCGTCGATCCATCCCGAATAGACATCGAGACCGGTGTAAAGCGGTTGTTTCTCAGGGAATTTCAGGCGGGACCACCACGCGTACCATTGATCCGGATTGTGCCAATGCGGAATGGAGTAGAAGCCCCAGAGCAGGATCCTGTCCACAGCCCTAGTAAGGGCAACCAGTTCGTCGCGGTCATGAGCCAGAATGATCCGCTCCACCAGATCGTCGATGACCGGGTCGGATATCCCGGCATAATTGCGCGATCCCGGCTGGTTTGCCGCCGCGCTTGACCAATATTGCCGCTGTTCATTACCGGGCGAAAGCGATTGGCGCATCAGGCCCATGGTGATTTCGAAATCGAAATTGTCCAGACGGT
>JAHEHW010000441.1 GCA_024639745.1 Salaquimonas sp.
AGGCCGGCGCGGAGGGCATTGCGACCGCCGATCTTCGGACGATGGATTTCGCCGGGCTTGATGCGTTGGTTCTGGCTCCAGGCGTCCCGCTTACGCATCCGGTGCCGCATTGGACGGCTGTCAAGGCGAATAAGGCGGGCGTGCCCGTGATGGGGGATGTCGAATTATTTGTGCGGGAGCGCCGCGCGCGATCGGCAGATTGTCCATTCGTCGCGATCACTGGCACCAATGGCAAATCGACCACGACCGCGCTGATTGCTCATGTCTTCAGGTCAGCCGGGCGGGATACGCAAATGGGCGGGAATATCGGTACCGCCGTTCTTTCACTCGATATCCCGGCACCCGAGCGTTTTTTTGTAATCGAATGTTCATCCTACCAGATCGATCTTGCTCCTTCACTCGATCCTGGCGTGGACATTCTCCTCAATCTGGCGCCTGATCATCTAGACCGGCACGGAACGATGCTCAATTACGCATCGGTCAAGAAGCGTTTGGTAGATTCAAGCGAGTTGGCGATCATCGGCGTTGACGACCCGTTCTGCGAAACGATTGCCGAAGACCTTGAAAAAGAGGGTAAGCAGGTTACCCGGATATCGAGCAGCAAGTGGCTTGACGATGGTGTTTTTCTTGACGGAACGCGGCTTGTTCAGGCGAAATCGGGGACGTCATCCGTGATTTGCGATCTTGCGGATGCCCCGTCGCTACGCGGTAGCCACAATGCGCAAAACGCCGCTGCGGCTTTTTTGGCCTGCGAGCGATATGGCTTGTCACACGAAGAGATCGTCACGGGTTTTAACAGGTTTCCCGGGCTGTCCCATCGGATGGAGCAGGTTGGTCGGTCAGGTAAGGTCCTGTTCGTCAACGATTCCAAGGCCACAAATGCGGATGCCGCAGGGCGAGCCCTTTCAAGCTTTGAGCATATTTACTGGATCGCAGGCGGTCTGGCGAAGGAGGGAGGAATCGAGTCGCTTCGACCATATTTCCCGAGGATCGCGAAAGCTTTCCTGATAGGTGAAGCGGCGCCTGAATTTGCGGCGACTCTGGGCGGCGATGTGCCCATGGAAATATCGGGCACGCTGGAGCGCGCCATCCGGTCGGCTGCCGCAGAGGCGGAGGATGATCCGGCAGCGGAGTCGGTTATTCTACTGTCTCCGGCCTGCGCCAGTTTCGATCAATATCGCAATTTCGAAGTACGCGGGAATGCGTTTCGTGATATTGTCGAAAGCCTTCAGGGATTCGAGACTTTCGAGGGGGCGCTATGACCGTCAGCAGGACGGACAGATCAATTCTCGCAGAGTGGTGGCGCACGATCGACAAGACGTTGCTCGGTGTCATTCTTCTGCTGTCGCTGTTTGGCTTCATTCTTTCGTTTGCCGCCAGTCCGCCGGTTGCTGAAAGACTAGGCCTTAGCCCGCTGCATTTCACGCTGCGTCACGGTGTTTATCTGATCCCGTCGATCGCCCTGCTTATCGGCCTTTCGTTTCTCGATCCTCGGCAGGTGAGGCGGGCGGCTTTCATTCTGTTTCTTTTGGTAATACCGCTCCTTTTGGCGACGCTGTTCTTCGGAGCCGAGGTGAAAGGATCTCGTCGCTGGATTTCTCTTGCCGGTTTTTCGCTGCAGCCGTCCGAGTTCATCAAACCGGCCTTCGTGGTCGTCGCCGCCTGGCTTTTTGCGGAGAATACGCGTCGCCCGGAAATTCCGGGGAACCTGTTTTCTATCATCTTGTTCGGCATCGTTGCATCGCTGTTGATCGCCCAGCCTGATTTCGGTCAAACCATGCTGGTCGGTGTGGTATGGGGCGCGATGTTCTTCCTCGCAGGCATGCCATGGATATGGATCGCGGCATTATGCGGTTTGGCAGTATCTGCGATGTCGGCAGCCTATTTCTTCTTTCCCCATGTGGCCGGGCGTATCGACCGGTTCGTTACCGGCGAGGGCGACACGTTCCAGGTCGATACAGGTCGCGAAGCGATCATCAGCGGAGGATGGCTCGGGCAAGGCCCCGGCGAAGGAACGGTGAAGCGCTACCTGCCGGACAGCCATACCGATTTTACGTTTGCGGTGGTTGCCGAGGAATTCGGGATTATCGCGTGCATTTTGCTTGTCTCGGTATTTCTCTTCATCGTGCTCAGGGTGATGTCGCGAGCACTCAAGGAGCGGGATGCTTATGTCCGGCTCGCGAGCTGCGGGCTCGTGCTTCTCTTTGGCATACAGTCGATGATCAACATGATGGTGACCCTGCAACTGGTCCCTGCCAAGGGCATGACCTTGCCGTTCATTTCCTATGGCGGATCTTCGCTGATCGCGATGT
>JAHEHW010000442.1 GCA_024639745.1 Salaquimonas sp.
GGCAGACGAAGTCACTTCTGAAGGATGGAACCGGACCATCAACCTGAATCTTGCGGCTCCGTTTTTCCTGGCGCAGAAACTCGTGCCGGCAATGCGTGAAAAAGGTTGGGGAAGGGTCCTGAATTTCGCTTCACTGCAAAGCTATCGCGCTTTTCCGGGTGGCCTTGCCTATGGAACGACGAAAGGAGGTGTTGTCCAGATGACGCGGGCAATGGCCGAGGCATGGTCCCGGGACGGGATTACGGCCAATGCGGTGGGGCCCGGATTTTTCCGTACCGAGCTAACGGCGGCGGTTTTCTCCGATCCTGAGCGTGCCGAGCGCAATGCCCGTCAGACATGTATTGGCAGAAATGGTGAGCCAGAGGATATTGATGGTGCGGTTCTGTTTCTTTGTTCCGATGCTTCAAGCTATATTACCGGACAAACCCTGATGGTTGATGGCGGGTTCACGGCAAAATGAAATCCCTCGTCTACACTGGCAAGCAACGTCTTGAATATATCGATATGCCCGATCCGCTAGCGGCGGATGGCGAGGTATTGATACAGGTCGCCAGCGTTGGCATCTGCGGTTCGGACATGCACGCCTATCTAGGGCATGATGAGCGCCGCCCGGCACCGCTTATTCTGGGTCATGAAGCAGCCGGAACAGTGGTGAGCGGACCAAATGCCGGTCGGCGTGTGACGATAAACCCACTGGTGACCTGCAGGATATGCCCGGCGTGCCGCACCGGACGGGAGAATCTGTGTCCTGAACGCCAGATCATTTCGATGCCGCCGCGCGAGGGCGCATTTGCCGATCTGCTGGCCATGCCTGAGCGCAGTCTGGTGACGGTTCCGGATCATGTCAGCTTCGAACATGCCGCGCTAACCGAACCGATTGCTTGCGGATGGCACGCTGTCTCCATAGCAGAGAACGCACTCGATAAGCCATTGTCGGAATCAAATATCGTGATCCTGGGGGGCGGAGCGATCGGCGTAGGTGCAGCGCTGTCGGCGAAGTGCATGGGCGCTTCTTCCTTCACGGTCGTCGAGGCAAATGATTTGAGGCGGAATTATATCAATCGCCGGGTTGGATTGACGGCAGTGCCTCCTGCTGAAATGCCGGATGACAGGCCAATCGATCTTGTCGTCGATGCGGTCGGCATCGTCGCAACCCGGCAAACCGCGTCGCAATGCGTGCGGCCTGGCGGTGTCATCGTGCATATCGGGCTAGGTCAGGCCGAAGGTGGTCTCGACATCCGCCGAATGACCCTGCAGGAAATAACCTTCATCGGAACCTATACCTATACCATGAAGGATTTCCGCGAGACTGCCAAGGCGATCTTTGCAGGGGCACTTGGTCTGCTAGACTGGGCCGAGGAAAGACCGCTGGAAGCCGGCTCCCAGGCTTTTTCCGATCTTTTCGAGGGAAAGGTCGGCACTCCTAAAATAATATTAAAACCAAGCCAATCCTGAAAGGAAAAAGAAATGGCGGAAATACCCCACCTGCTTGTTCACGAACATGACGACAATGTCGGCGTGGTGGTCGTTGAGGATCTGAAAGCTGGTACCGAGATGCTTTGCTGCATCACTGCCGACAACTCGACCTTCCGGCTGAAATCCAACTCGGACGTTCCGATCGGCCACAAGGTTGCGCTCAAGGACTTCAAGGCCGGAGACACGGCGATCAAATATGGCGAGGATATCGGCAAGATCATTGCGGATATCGAGAAGGGCGGGCACGTCCATACCCACAATCTGAAAACCAAACGCTGGTAAGGATAGGACAGAACAATGGCTTCCAAATATTCCAATATGACCATTCAGGCCTATCGGCGCGACAACGGTCGGGTCGGGGTCAGAAATCATGTCGTCATCTTGCCGCTTGACGATATCTCAAATGCAGCCTGTGAGGCTGTCGCAAACAATATCAAGGGAACGCTTGCCATTCCGCACGCTTATGGCCGCCTGCAATTCGGCGAAGACCTTGAAGTGCATTTCCGCACGATCATCGGCACCGGTTCAAATCCGAATGTTGCAGCGGTCGTGGTAATTGGAATCGAGCCTGGCTGGACGCAGAGGGTCGTCGACGGCATCGCCAAGACGGGTAAGCCCGTTTGGGGCATCTCGATCGAGCAGAAAGGTGATCTCGAGACTATTCGCCAGGCAAGCTGGAAGGCGAAAGAGTTCGTGCACTATGCCAGTGAACTGCAGCGCGAGGAGTGTTCGATATCCGAGCTATGGGTTTCGACGAAATGCGGCGAAAGCGATACAACCACTGGTCTCGGGTCCTGCCCGACTGTCGGCAACATGTATGACAAACTCTT
>JAHEHW010000077.1 GCA_024639745.1 Salaquimonas sp.
GAGAGTTATGGGCGATGTCGGCAAGGCAGGCGTTGCAATCGACTCCGTCGAGGATATGAAGATCCTTTTCGACAGTATCCCGCTCAAGGATATCTCCGTCTCTATGACGATGAACGGGGCCGTTATTCCGGTGCTCGCCAATTTCATCGTGACCGGCGAGGAGCAGGGTTGTTCCCAGGCAGACCTTTCGGGAACGATCCAGAATGACATCCTGAAAGAGTTCATGGTGCGCAATACCTATATCTATCCGCCGGAGCCCTCTATGCGGATTGTCGCGGATATCATCGAATATACCTCGAAGAACATGCCGCGTTTCAATTCGATTTCGATCTCCGGCTATCACATGCAGGAAGCCGGGGCGACGCTGACGCAGGAGCTTGCCTACACGCTGGCCGACGGGCGGGAATATGTCCGGGCAGCCATCGCCCGCGGCATGGATGTCGATGCCTTTGCTGGACGGCTTTCCTTCTTCTTCTGCATCGGTATGAATTTCTTCATGGAGGCGGCAAAGCTCAGGGCCGCTCGACTGCTATGGTCGCGGATCATGCAGGAATTCGGTGCGAATGAGCGCAGCCAGATGCTGAGAACCCATTGCCAGACCTCGGGCGTGTCTCTTCAGGAGCAGGATCCCTACAATAATGTGGTTCGTACTGCCTTCGAGGCGATGAGCGCAGTGCTCGGGGGTACGCAATCGCTCCATACGAATTCCTTCGACGAGGCGATGGCTTTGCCGACCGAATTTTCAGCAAGGATAGCGCGCAACACACAGCTTATCCTGCAACATGAGACCGGTGTCACGAAGGTCGTCGATCCGCTAGCGGGTTCCTATTATGTCGAGGCGTTGACCGATCAACTCGCCTCCGAGGCCTGGAAACTGATCGAGGAAGTCGAGGAACTGGGGGGCATGACGAAAGCTGTTCAGGACGGACTGCCGAAACGCCGTATCGAGGAGGCCGCCGCCCGCCGCCAGGCCGCAGTCGACAAAGGCGAAGAGATCATCGTCGGCGTCAACCGGTTCCGTCTCGAAGACGAGGAAGACATCGATATTCTGAAAATTGACAACACTGCGGTCCGGAAGGCACAGGTTGCCAAGCTCGAACAGGTTCGGCGGAACCGTGACGATAAGGCGGTTACAGCAGCACTCGAAACGCTTGCGGCGGGAGCTTCCAGCGGAAAGGGCAACATCCTTGAGGCGGCAGTCGAATGCTCGCGCGCGCGGGCCAGCGTCGGGGAAATTTCGTCGGCGCTCGAGAAGGCATTCAGCCGGCACCGCGCTGCCCCGGAAGTCATCAGCGGCGTTTATTCGGATGCCTATGGCGATGACCCGGAATACAATATGCTGGTGGAGCGGCTGCAGAAGTTTTCGTCCGAACTCGGTTTCCGCCCGCGGGTGATGGTCGCAAAACTGGGTCAGGATGGCCATGACCGCGGTGCCAAGGTTATCGCTTCTGCTTTTGGCGATATTGGTTTCGATGTCGTGGCGGGAGAATTGTTCGAAACGCCTGGTGAAGCGGCTCAGAGTGCCATTGACAATGAGGTCCATGTGGTTGGTGCATCGTCGCTGGCTGCCGGTCACAATTCATTGCTGCCGGAACTGGTCGAGGAACTGAAGAAACGCGGTGGTGAAAACATCATCGTCATTGCCGGTGGCGTGATACCGCGGCAGGACTACGACTTCCTGAAAGAGCATGGTGTATCGGCCATATTCGGTCCGGGAACGAATGTGCTTGAAGCCGCCCGTGGCGTAATCGATCTCATTGACGGGCGGTTGCGCAACCGCTGACAGTTTCCACGATCGTGCTCTATAAAGAGCGTATTCGGTTATCGGGGCAGCCAGCGGGACTGGAAAATTCTCTGTTTGCGACGTGACAGAAAGAACTCATTTCCGTCCCTGTTCCTGAAGGTCAACCCTCATGTCATGCTTGAGAAAATATGAATTGGGTGGTTCAACGGCCATGTTCAGAAAGTCAAACGCTGTGGGGTAGCTTGGTAAACTTGTTATCGGGCATAAGTTGGCAGCGGGAAAAATTTGATCCGATAGTCAAAAAATTTTGACAGGTCGAAGTGACAAGCTTTCAAATCTGTGATTGGCTCCAAGAAGCGGCAATGGCGTGTCCTGCCTTGCCGATCTCTAGCTTGGAGGAAGTCAATGAAAATGAAAACCCTGATTGCGGTAGGCTTTACTGCTGCATTGATGGCGTCGACCGCGCAGGCAAAAACGCTTGTGTACTGCTCGGAAGGGTCTCCCGAGGGATTTGACCCTGCACTTTATACGGCGGGCACAACGTTCGACGCATCATCGAGACAAATTTACGGCGGGCTCGTGCAATTCGAACTGGGCACCACCAAGGTCATACCGGATCTGGCTGAAAGCTGGGAAGTATCCGATGACGGACTTGAGTACACCTTCAAGCTTCGTTCCGGCGTAAAGTTTCATTCGATCGATGGTTTCACACCAAGCCGGGACTTCAACGCCGATGACGTGATCTTCTCCTTTGATCGGCAGCGTCTTTCGGACAATCCCTACAATGCCTATGTCTCCGGCGCGAGCTGGGAATATTTCAACGCGATGTCGATGCCCGACCTGATTAGTTCGATCGAGAAAGTCGACGACATGACGGTGAAGTTCGTGCTCAACCGGCCAGAGGCTCCATTCATCGCAAATCTCGCGATGGATTTCGCTTCGATCATGTCGAAGGAATATGCGGACCAACTGGCTGAAGCCGGCAATATGACCAACCTCAACCAGGCGCCGGTTGGCACTGGCCCATTCCAGATGGTCGCTTATCAGAAAGATGCGGTGATCCGGTACAAGGCTCATCCGGACTATTACGCGGGTAAGGAGGCAATCGACGATCTGATCTTCGCGATAACTCCCGACAATTCCGTGCGCCAGCAGAAACTGGTTGCCGGTGAATGTCATGTGATGCCTTATCCGAACCCAGCCGACGTCCAGTCGCTGAAAGACAATCCTGACATCACAATGATGCAACAGGAAGGGCTCAACGTCGGTTACCTGGCCTACAATACAACGCAAGAGCCTTTCGATCGTCCCGAAGTGCGCAAGGCGCTCAATATGGCGATCAACAAGCAGGCGATTCTTGATGCGGTTTTCCAGGGCGCCGGGCAGGCTACCAAAAACCCGATCCCGCCGACCATGTGGTCCTACAATGATTCGATTGAAGATGATCCGTATGATCCGGAAGCTGCCAAGAAGATGCTGGCAGATGCCGGGGTTAGCGATCTCTCGATGAAGGTCTGGGCGATGCCGGTGCAGCGGCCATATAACCCGAATGCACGCCGCATGGCCGAACTCATTCAGGCGGATTTTGCCAATATCGGCGTTACTGTCGAGATTGTGTCCTATGAATGGGGCGAGTATCTTGACCGTTCGAAGGCGCTGGATCGTGACGGTGCAGTGCTGCTCGGTTGGACCGGTGATAATGGTGACCCGGACAACTTCCTTGCGGTGTTGCTCGGCTGTGATGCGGTCGGTGGATCGAACCGTGCGCAATGGTGCAACGAGGAATTCAACGACCTCGTCATGAAAGCCAAGAGCGGAACACAGGAGGAGCGGACCAAGCTTTATGAAGAAGCGCAGGCCGTCTTCAAACGGGAAGCTCCGTGGGCAACGATTGCGCATTCGGTGGTATTCATGCCCATGCGCAATAATGTTCAGGGCTATGTGATGGACCCTCTTGGCGGGCACGTCTTCGAGGGTGTTGATCTGGCCGAGTAATCAAGATGAGGGATCCGGGTCGCTTTGACCCGGATCCCATTTCCGCTTTAAGTCGATGTCTGACACTCTGCTGCTCCCTGTTTTGAAGATCCTCGAGGATCAGGACCTCGATGCAATCGCGTTCGTGCCCGGCGCCAATTTCAGGCGACTCTTCAATGCCGATTTTCATCTCATGGAACGTCCGCTCGTCGTGATCATACCGCGCGATGCCGAGCCGGTTGCAGTGGTTCCAAATCTTGAACTCTTGTCTTTTCGATCGATTGGTTTTCCCGGCCCGGTTTTCGATTGGCGTGACGAGGACGGCTATCAGGATGCTTTTGCGAAAGCCGCGCAAGCCTTGCCGATGCTTGAAAATGCCGAACGCTTTGGACTCGAAGCTCAGCGGATGCGGGTTTTCGAGCACATGGCGCTTTCCGAAGTATTTCCGGCTGCCCGGTTTGTCGATGCGCATAATGCGTTGTCGCAGATGCGGCTCATGAAGACCGACAAAGAGATCGAGCAACTGCGCAAAGCGATCAAAATCTCGGAAATCGCTTTCGAGAAGACCCTATCCTCCGTGAAGGTCGGTCAGACCGAGACGGAAATCGAAGCGATACTGCTTCGAAATCTCTTCGAATCCGGGGCCGATGGGCTTGCCTTCGATCCAATTGTCGCTGCCGCCGACAATTCGGCCAAGCCTCACGCTCATGCAAGAGCGGACTATCGCATCAAGCCTGGCGATTCCCTTCTTTTCGATTTTGGCGCAAGATGGAACGGGTACAATGCGGATATTACCCGCACCGTTTTCGTGGAGCGTGTTTCAGATCGCGATCGCGCTTTCTACGAGACCGTCCTTGCCGCGAATGCAGCAGGAAAAGCGGCGACGAGGGCGGGGCAAACTGCCGATCAGGTTGATGACGAGGTTCAGAAGGTGCTTGAGGCTTCCGAATTTTCCGCTTTCAGACGACACAAGACCGGTCACGGTCTCGGTCTCGATGTGCATGAGGCGCCTCACATCATGCGGGGCAATCCCGCCCGGCTCGAAGCAGGCATGGTTTTCACGATAGAACCCGGTCTCTACCGCGAAGGCGAATGCGGTGTCAGGATAGAGGATGATGTCTTGGTAACCTCCGGCGGTTGTGATTGCCTGACCAATCTGCCGACAGCATTGAGGGTGGTGGGCTGATGCTGGGTTTTTTCCTTCGAAAACTGGCGCTTCTCGTTCCGACTTTTATCGGGATTACGATCATTGCCTTCGGGTTTGTCCGGGTTCTGCCGGGCGATCCCGTTCTGCTTATGGCGGGCGAACGCGGTATGAGCGATGAGCGTTACCGCGAGCTCTTGAAAGAATTCGGTTTCGATCGTCCCGTCTGGGTTCAGTACTTCGATTATCTGGGAAATATTCTGCAGGGTGATTTCGGACAATCGCTCGTTACAAAAAAGCCTGTCTTGCAGGAGTTCTTCACCCTGTTTCCGGCGACCGTGGAGCTTTCGCTTTGCGCTATCCTCATTGCCATTGTAGTGGGCATTCCTGCCGGTGTTCTTGCGGCGACGCGGCGTGGCTCCTTTCTCGATCAGACGCTCATGGGCACGGCGCTTGTCGGCTATTCAATGCCGATTTTCTGGTGGGGACTGCTTCTGATCATCATCTTTTCCGGATGGCTGCAGTGGACGCCTGTCTCGGGCAGGATATCGTTGCTTTACTTTTTCGATCAAGTGACGGGGTTCATGCTGATCGACAGTCTGCTTTCAGGGCAAAAGGGTGCTTTCTCATCAGCGGTCCAGCATCTTATTCTCCCGTCCATCGTGCTTGCGACGATCCCGCTTGCGGTGATTGCCCGGCAGACCCGTTCGGCAATGCTGGAGGTCTTGGGCGAGGATTATGTTCGTACGGCAAGGGCGAAAGGACTATCGGAGTCGCGGGTTGTCGGGGTTCACGCGCTGCGCAACGCGCTCATTCCGGTTGTCACTGTCATTGGCTTGAGTGTCGGAACCCTGCTTGCCGGCGCCATCCTGACGGAGACGATTTTCTCGTGGCCAGGTATTGGCAAATGGATGGTCGATTCGATTTTCCGCCGCGATTATCCGGTGGTGCAAAGCGGACTACTGCTGATTGCCGGCGTGGTGATGATCGTAAATCTGATCGTTGACATGACCTACGGCCTGATCAATCCGAGGATACGCTATGACTGACCGCATTGCTGCAGAAAATACGTCAGATGCTGAGGTGTCGGATGCGAAAATCCGAGCGCAAACCCGGCGCCGTATGCTCAAGGAATTCTGGTTCTATTTTTCCGAGAACAAGGGTGCCGTCATCGGGCTGGGTTTCTTCGCGATGCTGGTGATCGTCGCGCTTGCCGCGCCTTTGCTTGCTCCGCACGCTCCGAACACGCAGTATCGCGAGGCCTTGCTGCTTCCGCCCGTCTGGCAAGAGGGCGGCAACTGGTCGTATCCCCTCGGCACCGATGCAGTCGGCCGAGACCTTTTATCCAGGCTGATCTACGGGGCTCGCTATTCGCTTTTCATCGGTGTCATCGTTGTTTCGATTGCCGTTGCGGGCGGCGTTTCCGTCGGTCTAATCGCCGGGTTTTTCCGTGGCATTGTCGACACGGCTATCATGCGGGTAATGGACGTGATCCTCGCGTTTCCGTCACTGCTGCTTGCGCTGGTCCTGGTCGCTATTCTAGGCCCTGGCCTCGTGAACGCGATGATCGCGATTGCCATTGTTCTTCAGCCTCATTTCGTGCGGTTGACGCGGGCATCCGTTCTGAGCGAACTGAGTCGGGAATATGTGATTTCCGCCCGGGTAGCGGGTGCTTCGAACTTCTATTTGATGACACGTACCATTCTGCCCAACTGCCTGGGTCCGGTTACTGTTCAGGCGACGCTTTCGTTTTCAAACGCGATTCTCGATGCCGCTGCGCTCGGCTTCCTCGGGATGGGAGCGCAACCTCCAACACCGGAATGGGGCACAATGCTCGCTGAAGCGCGGGAGTTCATTCTGCGGGCATGGTGGGTGGTGACCTTCCCCGGCATTGCCATTCTGGTCACCGTGCTTGCCATCAACCTGATGGGCGACGGACTGCGTGATGCGCTTGATCCCAAATTGAAGAGGTCGTGATGGCGCTGCTCGATATCCAGAATCTCTCGGTTGCATTCCAGACCTCCGGCGGTCTGTTCAAGGCCGTCGATGGGGTCGATATCCGGTGTGAAAAGGGTGAGATCCTTTCGATTGTCGGCGAGTCCGGTTCAGGAAAATCCGTTTCCATGTTGGCGATGATGGGGCTTCTCCCCTGGACCGCGAAGATCACCGCCGACCGCATGGCTTTCGGCGAAAGGGATCTCCTGAAGATGGGCAGGCGCGAACGGCGCCAGATTATTGGTAAGGAGATCGCGATGATCTTCCAGGAGCCTATGTCGAGTCTCAATCCCTGCTTTACTGTCGGATATCAGATCGGAGAAACGCTACGGATTCACCTTGGGCTGTCCCGCAAGGAACGTCGGGATCGAACCATAGAACTGTTGCGAATGGTTGGAATCCCAGCACCAGAGAAACGATTATCCGTTTTTCCTCACCAGCTTTCGGGCGGAATGAGTCAACGGGTCATGATCGCCATGGCGCTCGCCTGCGATCCGAAGCTTCTGATCGCCGATGAGCCGACGACCGCCCTCGATGTGACGATCCAGGCGCAAATCCTGGAGTTGCTTGTC
>JAHEHW010000078.1 GCA_024639745.1 Salaquimonas sp.
CGGCGTCCTAGTTCCAGATATCATAAATCCGTTTTTCGCAGAGATCCTGCTCGGCATCGAAGAGGAGCTGGGGATAAATCGCCATACCTTTTTTCTATGCAATCACCACGACCTTATCTCGACCCAGAAGAATTTCCTCGAAACCCTTCTACAGTTTGGTGCTGATGGCGTCATTATTGCTCCCGCCATCGGAACGACCGCTGAAGACATTAACGCGATCGAGGAAACCGGTTTGCCCGTCGTCATGGTTGCGCGCTGGGTGAAGGGTTCACGTGCGCCAGTCTTCCGGGGGGATGACAAGAAGGGTGGTTACATGGTGACAAAGCACCTGATCGATCTGGGCCACCGCAAGATCGCCTTCATCGGCGGCCGTCGCGAAACCTCGACCGGCCAGGATCGGCGCGAAGGCTATCTTGCGGCACTCGACCAGGCAGGGGTCGAGCCGAACTTCAATCTTCAACGCGGCACTGAACGAACGCGTCGCGCCGGCTATGACAGCGTGCGCGAGATGTTTTCCGAAAACCGTAGCATTGCTACGGCAATCGTCTGCTTCAACGATCTTTTGGCCATCGGCGCGATGAGTGGACTGCGCTCGCTCGGTCTTGAGCCAGGCAAGGATATCGCAGTAACCGGGTATGACGACATTGCTGAGGCCGAAATCTCTGCTCCCACGCTCACAAGTGTCTGGAACGGTCAGCAGGAAGCCGGGCACCTGGCAGCACGTGCCATGGTCCGCATTCTATCGGGCGAACTTTCGCTGGAAGATGCCGCGCTTGAAGACAAACTCATTCTCCCGGAATTCCATATACGCGAGTCGAGCTGCCCTCCCGTCAAATGATTGCCTGACAGCTTTTACGACATGCTCGGCTACCCATGCTTGCAAGCTGTCCAAGCCGCGCTATTAATGACGCCCCCACAGCTCCAATCTTTCGGCGAGCAAAAAAGGCTTCGGAGAAAATATGCTCAAAACCGTCTCAAACTTCGATCGTATTGGCGAGGAAAACGCTTTCGCGGTACTCGCTCGTGCCAATCAGCTTGCCGCATCGGGAAAGGATGTGATCAATCTCGGTATCGGTCAGCCCGATTTCAAAACGCCCGACCACATCGTCGAAGCCGCTATCAAGGCGTTGAAGGACGGCCATCACGGCTATACGCCCGCAACCGGAATTCTGGAATGCCGCGAGGCGGTTGCCAGACGCATCGACAGCCTGACTGGTGAAACGGTTTCGCCTGAAAACATTATCGTCGTCCCCGGCGGCAAGGTTACCATGTTCGCGGCAATTCTCATGTTTGGTAAACCCGGCGCAGAAATTCTCTATCCGGATCCGGGATTCCCGATCTATCGTTCCATGATAGAATTTACCGGAGCAACCCCTGTACCAGTGCCGATCCGCGAGGAAAACGGCTTTGCCTTTTCCGCAGACGAAACCCTCTCCCTCATCAATGAACGCACCCGCCTGTTGATCATCAACTCACCGGCTAACCCGACAGGTGGCGTTACACCCAGAGCCGAGATCGAAAAACTCGTCGCCGACCTTGAGCGTTGGCCAGATCTCGCGCTGATGTCGGACGAAATCTACGACGTCATGACCTATGACGGCGAGGAACACGTCTCACTTCTCACTTTTCCGGAAATCCATGACCGGCTGATCGTCTTGAACGGATGGTCGAAAACCTGGGCGATGACTGGCTGGCGCATGGGCTGGTCCGTGTGGCCGGATTCTCTTTATGACAAGGTGCGCAAACTCGCCGTCAATTGCTGGTCCTGCGTGAATGCGCCGGCGCAATATGCAGGCATCGCTGCGATCGATGGCCCACAGGACGCAGTGACAAGAATGCTTGAGGCTTTCGACCGCCGCCGCAAACTAGTGGTCGACGGATTGAACGCAATGGAAAGCATTTCATGCGCAACGCCGAAAGGCGCCTTCTATGCCTTTCCCAATATCAAGAAAACCGGTTGGAAGGCCAAGGAATTGGCGTCGGCGCTGCTAGAGGAAACCGGCGTCGCGACCATCGGCGGACCTGATTTTGGGATACTTGGCGAGGGCTATATCAGGCTTTCCTACGCCAACTCGGAAGAAAACATCGAACGGGCGCTGGAACGCATAAAGGCATTTGTCGAGCGCTGATACGAAAGTTATTAAGATGACTGTGAAACACGAAACCCGCCGATTGGCGGGTTTCTTTCTTGCGATGTTCCGCTAATTCCGGGTCACAATTTCTGGACCCATCAGGCTGTATGGGAGCCAGGTCGATAACGGCTCGAAATAGGTCACGAGGATCAGGAACGCGAACAGCACGGCGACAAAAGGCAGCGCCGCTTTCACGACGCTTACCAGACTCATACCGGTAATCCCCGAGGTCACGAACAGATTGAGTCCAATGGGCGGTGTGATCATTCCGATTTCCATATTCACCACCATGATGATACCGAGATGGACCGGATCGACGCCGAGTTCCATCGCGATCGGGAAAACCACTGGGGCCACGATCAACAGCAGTCCCGAAGGCTCCATGAATTGTCCGCCGATCAACAGGAGAATATTGACAGCGATCAAGAAGGTAAACCAGGTAAAGCCCGCATCAAGCATTAGCGCCGTGATGGCTTGCGGGATCCGCTCTGCGGTCAATACATGGGCAAATAACAGCGCATTGACGATGATGAACATCAGCATGATTGTCGTCCGCGACGCGTCTACCATCACCTTGCGTGTATCTTCGTTGAAAAAGACGGGAAAAAACTTTCGAGCCATGATCGAAAGGTTCCGGCCCCATATCGGAAGGCTGCCAACCAGCGAAGATCCGAAATGCGAAAGGCTACCGCGCCACGACACATAGGCGAGCATGATCGCCAGCGAGAGCGCCAGGCCGATCCAGATGCGAATCATGAAATACGATGACTGGTTCGGGTCAGCCGTAGCGAAAAAGGTCAGGATCATCCAGACGAAGAAGAAAGAGATCGCGTATACAAGCGACTTGAAACCGATGATCGCCTCGCGGCTATCAGTCTCGCGAATCCAACTGTCATCCTTCATCGGCCCCATATCGCGATAGATGAACAAGGCGATGAAAAAGGCATACACAGCCGCGACGGCAGCGGCCTCAGTCGGCGTGAAGACACCGCCATAGATGCCGCCAAGGATGATTATGATTAGAAACAGCCCCCACCCTGCTTCCTTGCCGCCCTGAAATATCTCGTTGAAACCGCGCCATGGTTCTGCCGGCAGATTCCGTCGTCTTGCAACGATATAAATCGCGATCATCAGCATAAGACCCGCGACGATGCCTGGCACCACGCCGGCAAGGAACATCCGGCCAACGGAAACATCGGTCGCCGCGGAGTAAACGACCATAACGATGGATGGCGGTATAAGAATGCCGAGCGTACCGGCATTGGCTATGAGGCCGGCAGCGAATTCTTTCGAATACCCCACCTGCCGCATGCCGGCGATAGCAATCGTTCCGATGGCGACCACCGTTGCAGGCGAAGATCCAGAGAGCGCAGCAAACAACATGCAGGCGAGAACGCTTGCCATCGCCAGTCCGCCGCGGAAATGTCCTACCGTGGCGATGGCGAAGCGAATGATGCGTCGGGCGACGCCGCCGGTCGACATGAAGGCCGAAGCGAGAATGAAGAAGGGAATAGCCAGCAGGGTATAGTTCTGAGAGGCGGTGAAAAGCTGCTGCGCCACCGATGACATCGAATCTTCGGAGAAGAAGGCGATAACGAGGATTGAGGAAAGCCCAAGAGAAACCGCGACCGGTACGCCGAGAAACAAAAGCCCCAAAACCAGCGCGAAAAGAATACCTGTTTCCATCGTCTCAGTCCTTCAGGATGTCTTTGTTTTCGGCAACGAGGTCTTCAGCCTCATGTCCGGCAATGATGAGTTCTCTGTCGCCCGACCAGATCTGGATCATCGCCTGAAGCGAGCGGAAGGCGAACAAACCGAGGCCGATAGGCAGCATCAGATAGGCGACCCAGCGGTGGACCCGGTCTTGAACGCCGAAAGTCGATTGCATCCATTCGGGGTAGCGCAGATCATCGAGGCCCAGGCCAATATTGTACATTAATTGCCAATAGCCGATCGCGCCCGCCTGGCGGTAATTGGTAACTTCTTTCGCACCGAAAAAATGCAGCCAGCCCGCGTGGAAAAGCATCGCGGCATAAAACACGCAGCAAAGGGCGCCGAATACGGCGGCCAGTTTGAAAAGAGGTTTGGGAAAAAGCCGGATGACAGCGTCAACACCAAGATGAGCACCGATCTTGATGGCATAACTCATGCCGAACAGAATCATCCAGGCAAAAAGAATACGCGTGAATTCGAGTGCTCCGCCCCAGCCGGTGTTGAAGCCGTATCGGGCAACCACCTGAACGAAGGAAACGATGGTGATCAGCGTCATCAATATCGCAATGACAGTTTCTTCGAACCGGTTGACGGCGTCGGGAAATTTACGTTCCCAGAGAAAAAGCGCAGCGATGATCAGTAAGATGCCCGCATAGGGCCATAGGGCGCCATAAGCTGCCATCATTTCCTCCCCTAAGGCCGCATCCACGCTCTCCAAATGGTACGGCTGCCATTAGTTATTAGGAAAGGGCAGCAATGGCCACCCTTTCCCAGATCGTTGATTTACTTAGTTGGTGCCGTTTGCGGAAACTGCGGCATCGATAAGGTTTTTGCCGATATCGCCTTCAAACTGCGCCCAAACCGGCTTCATGGTAGAAACCCACTCCTGACGTTGCTCTGAGGTCAGTTCACGGATTTCAGCACCGGCATCGAGAATGTTTTGGCGGTTTGCCGCTTCTTTCTCGGCAACCTGTGCATTCGCCTTCATCGTCACGTCATCCACGATGGCAACGAACTGATCTCGCACATCTGCATCGAGACCGTTGAGCCACTCGGTCGAGGTGACAAGCAGGTAGGCCAGAAGCTGGTGGTTCGTTTCCGTGATACCGTCCTGAACTTCGAAGAACTTCTGCGTGTAGATGTTTGACCAGGAGTTTTCCTGACCGTCGACAACACCGGTCTGAAGCGCGCCATAAACTTCTTTGAACGCAAGCTTCTGAGCCGAAGCACCCATTGCCTCAATCATCGCAACGGCGACGTCAGACGTCTGCACGCGGAATTTCAGGCCATTAGCATCGCTTGGCACCATCAGCGGCTTGTTGGCCGAAAACTGCTTAAGGCCTGAAGACCAGTAACCAAGCCCTGTATAACCTTTGTCTTCCATAACCTTCAGAAGGCCGCGGCCTGCATCGGACTGGGTAAAGGTATCAACCGCCTTCAGGCTGGAAAACAGGAACGGTAGGTCGAAAAGACGATATTTCAGCGTATAGGCCTCGAACTTCGAAAGCGAAGGTGCGGCAAGCTGCACGTCACCGAGAAGCAAGGCTTCAAGAACCTTGTCATCATCGTAAAGCGTGGAGTTCGGGAAAACTTCCACGCAAGCAGTGCCGTTCATTTCATCGTTGACGCGCTCTGCAAGCATGGTCGCTGCATCCCCCTTGGGATGACCCGTTGCAGCCACCACATGGCTGAACTTGATGACCATTTCGCCGTCGTCGCAATTGGCGAGCGCCGATCCGGCAGAAAAGGTAAGCGTTGCTGCAAGAGCAGCACCGAGTAGACGTTTCATGAATTACCTCCCATAGGCATTGTTGGCCGGCAGAATGGCCGACCACTGCAGCATACGCAATCCACGTGCCAGTTCAAAGGAATCTTCATGTAACGAACAGAGACAAGAAATAGGTATGAAATTCAATAACTTGGACCAAATCGATTCCAATCCTCAAAGTGTTTGATGTATAGAAATCTACACATCGGCAGCATGGCTTCAGGAGATTCCAACACACGCGCTCTTGCGAGCTAATCGATTTCCATGCCATCGAGCCCATATTTCTGGATCTTGTCGTAAAGCTTCTTCCGGGAAATCCCGAGCGCCTCGTAAGTTGACTTTATCTTGCCGCCATATCGTTTCAGCGCCGGCATGATAAGGTCGCGCTCATAGGCGGAAACCGCGCTTGCCAGATCATGTGGTTTCTTTTGTGCCGCACGCGTCTCGCCGTGATCGGTTGCCAAATCCGAGTACGAGACGATCGGCATAGTTACGCAATTCGCGTATATTTCCGGGCCATTCCTTCGCTCGGAGTTTGGCGATCAGACTCTGGGAAATTTCGGGAATTTCCTTCCGATATCGCGCGCGGGCGAGACGGCACAGATGAAAAAACAGCTCCGGAATGTCTTCCTTGCGCTCACGTAATGGCGGAATGGAAAGGCTCACCACGTTGAGGCGGTAGAACAGATCAGCCCGAAAGCACTTTTCCTTGCTAGCTGCTTCGAGATCGTCCTTCGTTGCCGCGACAAAGCGGATATCGACCGTTATAGGCTTGTTCGTGCCCAAACGCTCCACTGATCGCTCCTCAAATACCCGCAGGAAATTCGCCTGTAAATCAAAGGGCATGGGCTCGATCAATTCAGCAGGCAGTGCTGCACGATTGAGCGCAACGAATGGTTTCTCACTGCGATCACTCGCCTGATGCATCGCACGCGACACGACTTCCTTCCTGGCCCCGGTCTCGGCCGTCACCAGCACATCGGTATTCGAACCGGCCACCGCCTGCACTTCCCCTCTCAATTTACGCATCGGCGGCGAGTTGCCGACCAGCTGATCGGAGAGGCTTCACTTGCAGGCAGGTTTTCCCGAAGAGTCCTGTTTTCAAGCACCAGCCGGCGCTTTTCACAGCCGCGTCGAACGATGTCTGCTAGTTTCGAAACGGGGAACGGCTTCTCCAGGAAATCATAAGCACCATCGCGCATGACTTTTACGGCGAGTGGTAAATCGGCATATCCGGTCACGAGGATAACGGGGAGCGCCGCCGAGAATGGCAAGCGAGAGTACAATGCGGGACATCAGAATAAGGTTCACCAACTGGGAAGAGCGTTTCATGGCCTTATTCAACCACAGTTGGCATCTGAAAAAATCCACCGGCTTCCACAACGACTGGCAAGGGCTATTTGAGCGCGGCCGCATCGCGTGCCAATCCGGCGATTCCATCCCAGTCGCCTGCAGCCATCAGGTCCGCAGGCGCCACCCAAGATCCGCCGACACAAAGAACGTTCTCCAGCGCCAGATATTCCCTTGCATTCGCGAGGCTAACGCCACCAGTCGGACAAAACTTCAAGGAGGCCAGCGGCCCGCCAACCGATTTCAGATAGCCCGGTCCGCCGGCTGCCGCCGCAGGAAAGAACTTCAGATGCCGATAGCCATGATGGTACGCATTCATCATTTCGCTGGCTGTTGCAACACCCGGCAAGAGGGGAACATCCTGCTCCTTCGCGGCCAAAAGCAGGTATTCCGGCGCGCCGGGAGAAACCATGAACCGGGCACCCGCATTGGTAACCGCTT
>JAHEHW010000443.1 GCA_024639745.1 Salaquimonas sp.
TCGCCGGGGCAATCATGAATGCCAGCGGCATTACCGACCGTTTAATCAATTTCGTGACTGCGATTATCGGTTTCGTCAAAGGCGGCCTGGCGATGGTGAATATCGGTGTTTCTCTGTTCTTCGCTGAAATATCAGGCTCTGCCGTTGCTGATGTGGCGGCTCTCGGTTCGGTCCTGATTCCGCAAATGAAGAAGCGTGGATACAGCGGAGCGCTATCGGCTGCTGTCACCTCTTCTTCAGCGTCGCTGGCGATCATTATCCCGCCGTCAATCCCGATGATCCTTTACGCGACATCGGCTAATACCTCTGTTGAGCAGCTTTTCGTTGCTGGTGTGGTCCCAGGCCTTCTCGGCGCTGCCGGCCTCATGCTCGTCGCCTATATTTTCGCGCGGAAATACAATCTGCCTACAGAGGAGGCGTTTAACGTCAAGCGCCTCAAGGAGACTTTCATAGACGCCCTTCCTGCTTTCACGCTGCCGGTCATCATTCTTGGCGGCATTTTCGGCGGATTTGTAACCGCGACAGAAGCTGCCGGGCTTGCTGTTGTCGCTGCGTTACTCGTTGGGTTGTGGTACGGGCAGATCGACCTTCGTCATCTTAAGCGCGCCATGCTTGACGGTGGGATGCAGACAGCGGTGGTCATGTTGCTTGTTGCAGCATCGGTTGTCATGGGCGGGTTCCTGACCCGCGCGCAGATGCCACAGGAACTGGCTGCGGCGCTGCTTTCCTTTACCGATAACAAATGGGTCATCCTGCTAATCCTGAACTTCTTCTTCCTTATCATCGGCTTCTTCTTGCATTCTGCAGCAGCGATCATTCTGGTTGTCCCCATTGTCGTGCCGCTGATTTCGGCCGTCGGCATCGACCCCGTACATTTCGGTCTCGTCGTTACGCTGAACCTTGCAATCGGGCAGCAGACGCCGCCAGTTGCCAGCGTGCTCATCACTTCCTGCGCGGTCGCACGCGCCAATATCTGGGAAGTATCCAAGGTCAATGTCTATTTCGTTGCGGTATTGCTCGTCGTGCTACTAATTTGCACTTACGTTCCTTCGGTCCCAATGTTCCTTGTCGACTATTTCTATCGCTCATAAGGACACGCAATGCCGGAAATGATCTATGAAGAAATAGGCACCACAGGCATTATTACGCTCAATCGTCCGGAAGTGCGGAACGCGCTCACTTTCGGCATGTACGAGGAGATCGCCAGGATCTGCCAAGAAATCCGGATTAATGGATCAGTCCGCGCTATCGTCATGACAGGGGCCGGCGGAAAGGCCTTTGCTGCCGGCACGGACATGGCTCAGTTCCGTGACTTTTCGGATCCCCAGGACGCGATCGATTATGAGGCGAGAATTGAACGGGTCCTCGACGCTATCGAGCGCTGCCCGGTTCCGACCATCGCCGCGATTACCGGCGCCTGCACAGGCGGCGGCGCGGCCATTGCGGCAGCCTGCGATATCAGGATCGGCGATCAACGGCAGCGCTTCGGATTTCCGATTGCCCGGACCCTCGGAAACTGCCTTTCAACCGCCAATCTCCAACGTCTTTCAACCATCGTCGGCTCGGCAAGGGTCCGCGAGATTATCCTGAAAGCCCGGCTGGTCGATGCGGACGAAGCGCTGGCCTGCGGCTGGCTGTCAGAGGTTCTCGACACCCCCGATGCTGTGCAAGCGCGGGCGCTGGAGCTTGCCGAAACTCTTTCGGACCACGCACCCCTGACGATGCGGGCGACCAAAGAAGGCCTCCGTCGCCTTCGGACGGAAGGTGGCGACGCGAAAGGTACCGATCTCGTGGTCGAGTGCTATATGAGCGAGGATTTCAAAGAAGGAATTGAGGCTTTCCTGGGCAAACGGAAGCCCGACTGGAAAGCCAAGTGAGGAGGCAAATCTGATGCCCGGCCCTCTTAACGGCTGCAAGGTAATCGAGTTGGCGCATATCATGGCGGGACCGGTCTGCGGACTGATGCTGGCGGATATGGGCGCCGACGTCATCAAGGTGGAAAAGCCGACAGGGGATGACACAAGGCGGTCTGTTCCACCCGAAATCGAGGGTGAGAGCGCGGCTTTCATGATGATGAACCGCAACAAGCGAGGCGTTGCGCTCGATCTGAAAATTGACGCCGGAAAGGAAGCGCTTCGGCGCATGCTGTCCACTGCAGATATCGTTATCGAAAACTATCGCAAAGGCGCGATGGAGAAGCTCGGCCTTGGTTACGAAACCCTTCGGGAAATCAACCCCGGCCTGATCTATGTCGAGATCTCGGGCTTCGGGCGCACTGGCCCCTATGCGGAGCGA
>JAHEHW010000444.1 GCA_024639745.1 Salaquimonas sp.
ATTCGCCAGTTCTTCAAAACGTTCGTCGCTTAACTGCTCGGCGTCCCCTTCGTCTGCGTCCCCGGCAACGTCGACTTCCGGAGCTTCGCCATCGCCCGCTTCGGCAAGCAGCATTGCCCGTCGGCGCTTCAGATAGGCTGTCCGCTCCCAGGGTTCGGCTTTTGACGGCAGCAATATGCTCATCGAAATGACGTGATCACCTTCGGCCAGATTGATGCCGCGCACGCCAATGGAGCTCCTGCCGGTAAAGACGCGGATATCGGAAACGCGGAAGCGGATACATTGCCCGTGAGCACTGGTCAGCAGGACGGTCGCGTCCTCGCTGCAGGTATCGACCCCAACAATGCTGTCCTCACCCTCGAGTTTCATCGCGATTTTGCCGTTTCGATTGACCTGTATGAAATCGGAAAGCTTGTTGCGGCGCACCGTACCGCGCTGGGTCGCGAACATGATATCCAACTCGCCCCAGCTGTCCTCGTCCTCCGGCAGTGGCATGATCGTGGTGATCCATTCGCCGCGTTCGAGCGGCAGCAGATTGATCAGCGCCTTGCCCCGAGATTGAGGCGTGCCGATGGGCAGCTTCCAGACCTTCATCTTGTAGACGATACCGCGCGACGAAAAGAACAGGATCGGCGTATGGGTATTCGCAACAAAAAGCCGCGTTACAAAATCCTCATCCTTTGTCGACATCCCGGAGCGGCCTTTGCCGCCACGGCGCTGAGCGCGATAGGTATCGAGCGGCACGCGCTTGATATACCCGGAATGGGAAACGGTGACGACCATATCCTCGCGGGCGATAAGGTCCTCGTCCTCCATGTCAAAGCCGCCTTCGAGGATCTCGGTGCGGCGCGGCGTGGCGAACTCCTCCTTCACGGCAAGCAATTCGTCCTTGACGATTTGCTGCACGCGAGCACGGGACGAAAGGATGTCGAGATAATCACGGATCTCATTACCCAGCTTGTGCAGTTCATCGGAAATCTCATCGCGGCCGAGCGCAGTGAGGCGCTGCAATCTCAGGTCGAGAATTGCCCGGGCCTGCTCTTCCGAAAGATGGTAAGTGCCGTCCTCGTTTAGCTTGTGCAGGGGATCGTCGATCAGTTCGACGAGCGGAGCGACATCCTTTGCCTCCCAGCGCCGCTCCATCAACTGAGCCCGTGCAGTTGCCGGATCCGGCGCATTCCGGATAAGAGCTATTACCTCGTCGATATTCGCGACGGCGATCGCAAGGCCGACCAGGATATGGGCGCGTGACCGCGCCTTGTTCAGCAGAAACTTGGTCCGGCGGGTAACGACTTCCTCGCGGAAGTGTATGAATGCGCGCAGCAGATCGATCAGCGCGAACTGTTCCGGCTTGCCGCCCGACAGCGCCACGAAATTGCAGCCAAACGAGGTCTGAAGCGGCGTGAACCGATAAAGCTGATTGAGGACGACATCGGCATTCGCATCGCGCTTAAGCTCGATGACGACGCGGTATCCCGAGCGGTCAGACTCGTCACGTATATCGGAAATGCCCTCGAGCCGTTTGTCGCGAACGAGCTCGGCTGTTTTTTCGATCATCCCGGCCTTGTTGACCTGATACGGGATTTCACTGACGATAATCGATTGGCGGTCGTTCTTGCCTGTCTCAATCTCGACCTTGCCCCGCATCAGGACTGAACCGCGACCGGTCTCATAGGCGGAGCGGATGCCGGAACGCCCCATAATCAATCCGCCCGTCGGAAAATCGGGACCGGGGATAATTTCCATCAGAGATTCAAGGCTCACCGCCGGGTCATCAATGATCGCGATACAACCGTCGATTACCTCGCCAAGATTGTGAGGCGGGATGTTGGTCGCCATGCCGACGGCAATGCCACCTGCCCCGTTGACGAGCAGGTTGGGGAATTTCGCAGGAATGACGACCGGCTCACGCTCCGAGTTGTCGTAATTGTCCTGGAAATCGACCGTATCCTTGTCGAGGTCGGAAAGAAGTTCGTGCGCGGGCTTGGCAAGCCTCGACTCCGTATACCGCATGGCCGCAGCCTTGTCGCCGTCGATGGAGCCGAAATTGCCCTGCCCGTCGATCAGCGGCACGCGAAGCGAAAAGTCCTGAGCCATCCGCACCAAGGCGTCATAGATCGCACTGTCGCCATGCGGATGGTATTTACCGATAACGTCACCGACGATACGGGCAGATTTGCGGTATGGCTTGTTCCAATCGTAGCCATTCTCATACATCGAGTAGAGAATGCGCCGGTGCACCGGTTTGAGACCATCGCGAACATCCGGCAGAGCGCGGCTCACAAT
>JAHEHW010000079.1 GCA_024639745.1 Salaquimonas sp.
CGACTACCTTGTTGGTATAGAAGGTGCCGTTGAGATTGAGCTCGATCACCCTTTGCCATTCATCGATTGGATAGTCGGCAACGGTTGTATTCTTCCCGGAGATACCGGCCGAATTCGCCAGCACAGACAGCTTGCCCATGTCTTCGACGACCGACTCGGCGCCTGCCCGGCAGGCCTCGAAATCGGTGATGTCGACCATTGCTGCCGAACAGCGCTCTCCGAGGCTTTTTGCAGCCGTCTCCAGCAAGCCTGCATCAATATCCCATAACCGGACCCGCGCCCCAGAATCGATCATTCGTTTTGCAATTGCGAAGCCGATCCCCTGGGCACCACCAGTTACGATGGCGACATCTTCGGCAAGATCATAACGGTTCATCGCTCAGTCTGCCCGCACGACCTGCCGTTGTGAACCGAGCTTGTCGATCCCCAACTCCATGACATCGCCTGCTTTTAGATAAATCGGATTTGGCTTGACCCCCATGCCGACGCCCGGAGGTGTTCCGGTGGAAATCACATCGCCAGGGTGTAGCGTGAACATCGAAGAGAGATGCTCGATGATTTTCGCAACCGTGAAAATCTGAGTGCGGGTATTGCCCGTTTGCTGTCGTTCGCCGTTGACGTCGAGCCAGAGACGCAAGTCTTGAGGATTGTTAATTTCATCGCGCGTCGCGAGCCACGGTCCTATCGGTCCGAAGGTGTCGCAGGATTTGCCTTTGGTCCACTGGCCGCTGAGCTGGGTCTGGAAATTTCGCTCTGAGACATCGTTGATAACGCAATACCCGGCAACGTGATCCAGGGCGTCCTTCTCCGAAACGTATTTTGCTGGTTTTCCGATTACCACGCCAAGCTCGACCTCCCAGTCGGATGCCGTAGAACCACGCGGCAGAACCACATCGTCATTGGGTCCAACAACTGCCGAGGTCGCCTTCATGAAAAGCACAGGATGTTCCGGGACGGGCAGGTTCGATTCGGCGGCATGATCGGCATAGTTGAGACCGATGCACATGAATTTCCCGATGCTTCCGACGCAAGGTCCGAAGCGTGGTTCGCCGTCGACCGCGGGCAGTTCCGCAGCGTCCAGTTGAGCGAGCTTTGCAAGGTATTCATCCAACAGAACATTGCCGGCGATGTCATCGACGTGAGCAGACAGGTCACGCAAAACGCCATCCGCGTCGATCATGCCCGGCTTTTCTTCTCCAGGATTGCCAAAACGTACGAGTTTCAAGGTTCATTCCTCCAATAGAATTATTTCGTTTGACCGCGGATATAGCAGTAGTCAGTGGTTGTTGCGCGGCATATGACGGTTTGCGATGTCGCGATAGGTTTCAGAGTCCCGAAGGGTCATGCCTTTAGAGAAGGGCTCGACCTTTTCCCGGAAATATTGCTGCCAGGGTGACTGACTTTGCGGTATGGGGAAGCCGCCCTGTTTTTCGAGTTCCTCCCGCCGCCGGGCAAGTTCCTCGTCGGATAGCAGCATATTGGCAGTGCATGCCTTGAGGTCGATGCGGACCATATCGCCCGTTTGCAGAAGGGCAAGGCCGCCGCCTGCAGCAGCCTCCGGAGATGCGTTCAGGATCGACGGCGACCCGGAAGTTCCCGACTGCCGGCCATCGCCGACACAGGGCAGGGCGGTGATCCCCTTGCGGATAAGGTAGGACGGCGGACGCATATTCACGACTTCCGCTCCACCCGGATAACCGATCGGTCCGGCGCCCCGCATGAACAGGATACAGTTTTCATCGATCGCAAGGGCCTCGTCGTCGATCCGATGATGGAAGTCTTCAGGCCCGTCGAAAACGATGGCACGTCCTTCAAACGCCTCGGGATCGTCTGCATTTTCGAGATAGCGCTTGCGGAAATCGTCGGAGATTACCGAGGTCTTCATGATCGCGCTGTCGAAGAGGTTTCCGGTGAGGTTGATGAATCCAGCCTGCTGCCGCATCGGGTTGGAGAGCGGACGGATGACATCCTGATTTTGTATCATGGCCTCGGAACAGTTCTCGCCTATGGTCTTCCCGTTCACCGTCAGCGCGTCCGGATGCGGCAGCTTTCCCGCTCTCAATAATTCGCCGATTACCGCGGGTACGCCGCCGGCACGATGATAGTCCTCGCCGAGATATTCGCCCGCAGGCTGGAGATTGACGAGGAGCGGAATATCGTGTCCCAGTCTTTGCCAATCGTCATTGTCGAGTTTTACGCCTGCGAGCCGAGCGACGCCATTGAGATGAATGGGGGCATTGGTCGAGCCGCCGATCGCCGAATTGACGACAATTGCGTTTTCGAATGCCTCGCGGCTGAGGATATTGGTCGGCGCAAGTTCTTCATGGACGAGATCGACGACCCGTTGCCCTGTCGCATAGGCCATTTGTCCGCGCTCGCGGTATGGGGCTGGGATAGCGGCCGAGCCCGGCAATTGCATGCCGAGTGCCTCAGCCAGGGAATTCATCGTCGTGGCGGTGCCCATGGTATTGCAGTAACCGACCGATGGCGTGGACGAGGCAACGAGATCGAGAAAACCATCCTGATCGATCTCGCCTGCTGCCATGAGTTCACGCGCTTTCCAAACGATTGTACCGGATCCCGTGCGTTTGCCTTGGTGCCAACCGTTCAGCATCGGACCGACGGAAAGAGCAATCGCCGGAATATTGACCGTGGCCGCTGCCATCAACAGGGCAGGGGTAGTCTTGTCGCAGCCGATATTCAGAACGACACCATCGATAGGATAGCCATAAAGACTTTCTACAAGTGACAGATAGGCCAGGTTTCGGTCGAGCATGGCCGTTGGCCGCTTGCCGGTTTCCTGGATCGGGTGGACCGGGATTTCAATCGGAACGCCGCCATTGGAGATGATGCCGTCGCGAACACGCTTGGTCAGTTCCAGGTGGTGACGGTTGCAAGGCGATAGGTCCGATCCGGTTTGAGCGATGCCGATGATCGGTTTCGAACCCTGCAGTTCTTCACGGGTAAGACCATAGTTCAGATACCGCTCTAGATATAGTGCGGTCATCTCGGGATCATCTGGATTATTGAACCATTGTCTCGAGCGCAGCGATGCAGGGTTTTTCTTATTCGTCATGGTTTTTCCTTCACACGTTCTTGTCCGGTTTATAGCCGGACCTAGCCGGACCATCCGCCATCGATGACGCAGGCCTGTCCGGTAGTGAAAGCGCTTTCCTCACCGGCCAGATAAACGGCCAAGGCCGCGATCTCTTCGGGTTTGCCGATACGGCCCATTGGCTGACGGGCGATGAAGGCCTTCATCGCTGCCTCGTAATCGCCCGTTGCCTTCAAACGATCATGCAGCGATGGGCTTTCCACGGTGCCTGGGCAAATCGCGTTGCAGCGAACGCCTGTGGTGACGTAATCGCGGGCAACCGATTTTGTCAGACCGATGACCGCCGCCTTTGTGGTTCCGTAGACGAAACGGTTCGGGGCGCCGATGATCGAAGAAGCCGCCGAAGACATATTGATGATGGATCCGTAGCCTCGTTCCAGCATGCCCGGCAGCGCGGCACGGATCGTGCGGAACATTGATCTTACATTGAGGTCGAAAGCGAATTCCCACTCATCATCGCTGCATTCGAGCACCGTTCCGTGATGCACGAAGCCCGCACAATTGAACAGGATATCGGGATTGGCCCGCGCTACACCGTCCTTGACCGAAGAATCTGACCGCGCATCAAGGACGAAGGTTTTGATATTCGGGTGGTTCAGAGAGGCAAGCTCCTGAAGAGCGGCTTCGTTGATGTCGGTTGCGAAGACTTTTGCTCCCTCGTCGGCCATTGCCAGCGCGGTAGCACGGCCAATACCCTGACCGGCCGCGGTTGCAAGCGCCGTCTTTCCCTCAAGTCTCGGTTTCGTCCCCATGCTTGTCTCCGATAGTATTGTTTTCTTATGCTTTTAAAACTCGATGTGAACCTTCACCGCGGCATTTCGGTCGCTTGCGGTTTCAAATGCGGTCAACGCCTCGTCTAAACGAAACCGGTGGCTGAGAAGGCTTGCGACGTCAATTTCGCCCCTGTTGATCAATTGAACCGCCTGGGCGAATTCCTCGTGGAATCGGAAAGATCCGCGCATATCGATTTCGCGTGAAACCAGCAGGTTGATCGGAATCGCCATATCGCCGCCGAGTCCCAACTGGACGAGAATGCCGCGTGGACGGACCGTGCCCATGGCGGACGCCAATGCTGCCGGACTCCCCGAGGCTTCGATCACGACGTCGAAATACCCTTTACCCTCAGAAAAATCTTCCAGTTCCTGCGGATGGCAGGCGACATTGATAACCCGGTCGGCACCGCATTGCGCCGCCCGCTGAAGTGCTGTCGAGGTAATATCGGTTGCGACGATCTCGCTGGCGCCTGTTCTTTTGACGGCAAGAACGGCAAGTAGCCCGATCGGTCCGCAGCCGGTGATTAGCACCCGGTTTCCGAAAAGGCTGCCGGTTCGGTTCACCGCATGCAGCACCACCGAGAGCGGCTCGGCAAACGCGGCCTGATTGAACGTCACGCCATCGGCAATCCGGTGGCACTGGTCCGCATTCGCGATCAGTCTCTCCCGAAAGGCACCCTGGATATGCGGCATCGGCATCGCTGAACCGTAAAAGCGCATATCGAGACAGTGGTTCTGACGCCCTGCTAAGCATTGCGAGCATTTCATACAGGGTCGTGAGGGTGAAACCGCCACGCGGTCGCCGGGGGCCAGATGTTTTACTTCCGCGCCGGTTGCGACGATTTCGCCCGCGATCTCATGACCGAGGATCATCGGTTCTCGGAGGCGAACGGACCCGAATCCGCCATGCTGAAAGTAGTGCAGGTCAGAGCCGCAGATGCCGCCGGCGCGAATGGCAATTTCCACTTCATGTGGTCCGGGCGGCGTGACCGAAACATCCTCGATACGCAAATCCTTGGCGGCATGGATGACGAGCGCGCGCATGGTCAGGCTTTGCCTCCAAGCTCGTCCTCGATATAGATTCGAATGATCTCTTCGAAATTCTGCTCTGCCTTGAAACCAAGTTCCACCGCACGCGCAGGATCGAAATCCCTGGGCCAGTTGGCAACGATACCCATGATGGTCTCGTCTGGTTTTGGCTCGATAAGCTTTACCGCATCTTCGCCGGCGATTTTGCGAAGCGCTTCGATTTGTTCCGCGACCGTGCAGGAGACGCCCGGCATGTTGAGGCTTCGCCGTCCGCCAAGCAGAGCGGTGTCGAGATTGGCTGCATGAACCAAAAAACCGGCAGCCGAACGCGGGGAAGCGTGCCAGTGGCGCGTTTCTTCGGGTACCGGCAAGATCGCCCTTTCTCCGTTGAGCGGCTCGCGGATGATTCCGGAGAAAAAGGAAGAGGCGGCAAGATTGGGTTTGCCGGGACGCACGCAGATGGTCGGTAATCTGATCGAGATGCCGTCGATGAAGCCTTTTCGCGAGTAATCCGCTACGAGTAACTCGGTCATTGCCTTCTGCGCGCCATAAGAGGTCTGCGGCGCACACAGGAACTCGTCTCCGATCTTTTCAGGGAATGGGGCGCCGAAAACCGCGATCGACGAGGTAAAAACGAACCGGGGAACATAGCTCCCGCCGCTCGCCTCGTGTTCTGCGCGTATTGCCTCCAGCAGGTGCCAGGACCCGCGGGCATTAATGTCCCAGCCTTTCTCGAAATTGGCTTCGGCATCACCGGAAACGATCGCCGCAAGGTGGAAAACGATATCGGGCCGTTGCGCCGCCATCCGCTCCGCTTCGCTACGATCCGCGATATTCCCGGTCGTTGCGTGCACCTTGAACTCTGCGGCGGGCAGGGCTGCTTCCTGAATATCGTGGAGCAACATTTCCGAGACGGGCGTGCCGAGCTTGCCAGCCGCGATCTGTCCCGCGAGTTTCTGACCGACCATCCCGCCGCCGCCGAGGATGAGGATTGTTTGGTGATTGCCTGCCATCGTCTAGAGCCCGTTCAATTCCTTCAATTCCTCGTAAAGTCCGGAATGGTCGCGGTCAGCACCGCCAAGCTCCTCGACATAACGTTTGAACCTGGACTGGATATGCTCGGTCAACGGCAGCGTGAGTCCGCAATGTCCAGCCTCTTCAAGGGCATTGTTGATATCTTTCAGTTGAAACTTCGAGAGCCCACCCGGTTCGAAATTACCGCTTGTCATGCGTTCGCCGTGTTGCTGCAGAATGACCGAGTCGGCAAATCCGCCCTTGAGCGCATCTCGAACGGCATTGGGGTCGCCGCCGCCTTTTTCGGCAAGAAGCATGGCTTCCGCCACAACGCCGATCGTGACTGCGACGATGGTCTGATTTGCGAGTTTTGCCAATTGGCCCGAACTGTCTGGACCAACCCTCACCGGTCTGCCGAGGGATCCCAGAACCGGCCGGGCATCGTCGAAAACCGGTTCTTCTCCTCCAACCATGATCGCGAGCGTTGCTGTTTCCGCGCCTTTCGTACCGCCTGATACAGGGGCGTCCAGATGGCCAAGCCCCATCTTGGCAAGCTTGTTTGCATGTTCCCGGGCCTCGGCGGGTTTGATTGAGCTCATGTCGACGAGAATGGAGCCGGCCTTCATGGCAGCGGCGACGCCCTTGTTGAAAAGGAGTTCGCTGACTGCCGCGCCGTCCGAAAGCATCGTGATGGTGATATCGGCGTTCGCGACCGCCTCCTGCGGTGAAGCGGCAACGCGCGCGCCGTCTCCGCTTAACGCCTCAGCCTTGGAAGCAGTTCGGTTCCAGACAGTCACGCGATAGCCGGCCTTGAGCAGATTTTTTGCCATATGGCTGCCCATCAGGCCGATACCGATGAATGCGATTTCCGGCTTGTCCATGTCTTCTCCCCACTCAAATAGAAACCGTCATGCCGCCATCGACGTAAAGAACATGTCCGTTGACAAAGGACGAAGCGGGCCCGGCCAGAAATACTGCCGCCCCCACCAACTCATCAACCTCACCCCACCGGCCGGCTGGTGTGCGTTTTTCCAGCCATGTCGTAAAATCCGGATCGTCGACCAAAGCCTGGTTCAACGGTGTTTTGAAATAGCCCGGCGCGATGGCGTTGACCTGCAGGCCATAACGCGCCCAATCGGTCGCCATCCCGCGCGTGAGATTGCGAATAGCTCCCTTGGTTGCCGTGTATGGAGCTATGCCGGTACGCGCCAGCTCGCTTTGAACCGAAGCGATGTTGATGATCTTGCCAGTATTTCTTTTGATCATCTTCCTGCCGACGGCCTTGCCGACCAGATAGGCGCTCGTGACATTGGTCTTGAGCAGCAATTCCCACTTATCGTCGGGAAATTCCTCCAGCGGCGTCCGGTGCTGCATGCCAGCATTATTGATCAGGATGTCGATCGGTCGCTCGG
>JAHEHW010000445.1 GCA_024639745.1 Salaquimonas sp.
TGCATATCCTGATAGTGCGCCTCAAGCCGGTTCGCGGTCTCGACCAGCGTTGCGAAGGAGTCGGGCATAAGCTTTTCGAGCGACGGGCGGTCGGAACCGCTTGCGACGCGGGCTGCCTCGGTCAGGTCCTGGGGTGTGCGGATACCCGCCACGACATCCTCGCCCTGGGCATTCACCAGGAATTCACCGTAAAGCATGTTTTCACCGGTCGAGGGATTTCGCGTGAAGCATACGCCGGTCGCTGAATCGTCGCCGGTATTGCCAAAGACCATGACCTGGATGTTGACGGCGGTTCCTGCACCATCGTCCAACCGGTTAAGGTTACGGTAGACGATCGCCCGCTGGTTCATCCATGAGGCGAAGACCGCCCGAATCGCGCCGTTCAATTGCTCGATCGGGTCCTGGGGGAACGGCGTTCCCACTTCCTCTTCGACAAGCCGTTTATAGGCGGCAACGATTTCCTGCCAGTCTGCGGCATTCAACTCGGTATCCTGTTCATAGCCGGACGTTGCTTTCTTCTCGTCGAGTACTTCTTCGAAGAAATCATGATCGAGCCCCATGACTACGCTGCAATACATCTGGATGAAGCGGCGATAGCTATCATAGGCGAAGCGCTCATCGCCCGATTCCGTTGCCAATGCCCCGACGGTTTCATCGTTGAGCCCGAGATTGAGCACCGTATCCATCATGCCCGGCATCGAAAATTGCGAGCCGGAACGCACGGAAACGAAGAGCGGTTTTTCGAGGCTGCCGAACTTCCGTCCAACCTCCTTTTCCACCATGGCCATGGCGGCTTCGAGTTCATTGCCGAGATCTTCAGGCAGGGTGTGGTCATTCTCGTAGAAATGTCTGCATGCCTCGGTCGAGATGGTAAAACCTGGTGGTACCGGCAATCCGAGAGACGCCATTTCGGCAAGGTTTGCGCCCTTGCCACCGAGAAGCGCGGCCATTCCTGCGTTACCGTCGGCCTTACCGTTCCCGAATGCGTATATCCATCTTGTCATGCCGCACTCAGCCTTGCCTGTCGTTTCAACATTCAACCCGCGTAAAAAAGGCCACAATGCGGCAATCCTTGGCAACCCCGACGAATGTGTAAATCGCTTAAATCAGGATAACTGTCAAAGAATGTTTATGATTCCGGCGGCCAAAACAATTTTTTCAGCCCGCCTCGCGCAAGCGCTCGGCTTCCTGCAGATCGACCGATACCAGCTGACTCACGCCGCGCTCGGCCATTGTAACGCCGAAGAGGCGGCTCATCCTCGCCATGGTGATCGGGTTATGGGTGATGATCACAAAACGCGTATCGGTCGAGGATACCATTTCGTCCATGAGGTTACAGAAGCGCTCGACATTATGATCATCGAGAGGAGCGTCGACCTCGTCGAGCACGCAGATCGGCGCCGGATTGGTCAGGAAGACAGCAAAGATCAGGGCCATGGCGGTAAGCGCCTGTTCACCGCCTGACAACAGCGTCATGGTCTGCGGCTTTTTACCCGGCGGACGGGCAAGAATCTCAAGCCCGGCTTCGAGCGGATCATCAGATTCGATCAAATGCAGTTCCGCGGTTCCGCCACCAAACAGATGTGTGAAAAGACGCTGGAACTGATTGTTGACCACGTCGAAAGCCTCGAGCAAGCGCTCCCTGCCCTCACGGTTGAGGCTGGTGATACCGGCCCGGAGACGCTTGATTGCTTCGATCAGATCGTCGCGCTCGCCGACCAAGGCATCCCGCTGTTCCGCAATTTCCTTCTGCTCAGCCTCGGCGCGGAGGTTGACCGCGCCCAAGCGCTCGCGCTCTGCTTTGAGTTTCTCCAGACGGTTCTCGACGGATGACAATTCCGGCAAACGTTCTTCGTCTTCCACCTGCGCCAATCTCAGGCAGTTTTCCGGCGGGCATTCGAGTTCCTCGCGGATACGTGTTTCAATTTCGGCCCGGCGTTCGCGCGCTGCAATTACCCGCTCTTCGGCTCTCGCCCGGCCTTCCTTGGCCTCGGAAAGCGCGGTGATTGCCATGCCGGCAAGTTCGTCCACCTCGGCCAGATCGCTTTCCGCTCTCGCCAGCGCGTCGGCAGCTTCGGAACGCTGCGTCTCGGCGGTCTCAATCTGGCGAACCAGTTCCCGGCGCCGTGCTTCGATTTTAGACGGCGCGTCTTCGATGCCCGCCAGTTCCGACGCGGCCTCGTCGAGGCGCTTGCTCAGCTGACCGATCTGTTTCGTCGCGTTCTCAACGCGCCGCTGCCAGCTTGCCCGCTCCGACTTGATGGTTTCTAGCCTCCGAC
>JAHEHW010000446.1 GCA_024639745.1 Salaquimonas sp.
GGGGACAATTCCTGAAAATTGATCGGTCCTTGGTCGGGGGAGCCGCCGATGGCTCTCCACAGAGGGTCGCGAAGAAGCGCAAAAGCGGCAATCAGGATGACTGCTATCGTCAAGCCTAAAAGTGCAATCGAGGAAAATGTCATAGACGCTTTCTGGTCTTTCATTTGTCAGACTTATCTTGTTGCGTATGCTTGGCCTTAGAGCCAGATAGGGGTGTTTTGATTTGTTCCAACCGGCTTGTAATCAACGCTGCAACCGCCTATCAGATCTGACAGATCTCAGCGATAGTAAATAAGACCGGAGTTTTCCGAAATGGCCTTTCTTGCCGACATCCTTTCACGCGTTAAACCTTCCGCCACCATCGCCGTTTCTCAAAAGGCTCGGGAACTCAAAGCTGCCGGCCGGGATGTGATAGGGCTTGGAGCCGGTGAGCCTGATTTTGATACTCCGGATAACATCAAGGAAGCTGCGAACCGCGCAATTGAAGCGGGAAAAACGAAATACACGCCAGTCTCCGGGATTCCGGAATTGCGGGAAGCCATCACTCGCAAATTCAAACGGGAGAACGGTCTCGATTACGCTGTCGATCAGACCATTGTCGGGACAGGTGGAAAGCAAATCCTCTTCAATGCCTTCATGGCTACACTCAATCCAGGGGACGAGGTGGTGATACCGGCCCCTTACTGGGTGAGCTACCCGGAAATGGTCGCGATTTGCGGCGGAACACCCTTGTTTGTCGAAACGCGAATTGAAGACGAGTTTAAGCTGACGCCGGAGGCTCTTGAAGCGGCAATCACGCCGAAAACCAAGTGGCTGGTGTTCAATTCTCCCGCGAACCCGTCGGGGGCTGCCTATTCGCGGGATGAATTGAAGGCGCTTACCGACATATTGCTGCGCCACGACCATGTCTGGGTTCTGACCGACGACATGTACGAGCACCTTTGCTATGGCGGTTTCGAATTCTGCACGCCGGCCCAGGTGGAGCCGAAACTTTACGACCGGACGCTTACCATGAACGGCGTTTCGAAAGCCTATGCCATGACCGGATGGCGGATCGGCTATGCTGCCGGGCCCAAGGAACTCGTCAAGGCGATGGACATGATCCAGGGTCAGCAGACTTCGGGAGCCTGCTCGATTGCGCAATGGGCGGCTGTGGAAGCCCTGGATGGTCCGCAGGATTTCATTGAGGAGCGACGCAAGGTCTTCGAGGAGCGCCGCGATTTGGTGGTTTCGATGCTGAACCAGGCCACCGGGATTAAGTGTCCTGTTCCGGAAGGGGCCTTCTACGTTTATCCATCCTGTGCCGGGACAATCGGAAAAACCGCGCCAAGTGGCAAGGTGATTGAAAGGGACGAGGACTTTGTCACCGAGCTTCTCGAAACCGAGGGCGTGGCGGTTGTTCATGGGTCAGCGTTCGGTCTCGGTCCGAATTTCCGAATCTCCTATGCGACGAGCACTGAAGATCTGACCAATGCATGCGAACGAATCCAGCGATTCTGCGCATCGTTGAAATAGTCCGAGCGTATTTCCGGACCGACGTCAATATGCTGTGGTCGTTAACGAAAATGATGAATAAGACGTTTGGTGCCGTTGCGGATAAGCAACATTTGCAGATTTAAGGGGCAGTTCTCTAGGCCCATTGCGTCCAAACGGGGAGTTTTCGCTTGGCACTTGGTGGGCGTCCTGTGTATAGCTGACATTGTTGGTTGGGTGGTGCCGATCCATCGGGGAATTGTCGAAACATGGGATGTAAGAGCAATCTTGCCGCAATTTCCTGCGCTGCTTTATGCAGCGCAGTTTCGTTTGCTTCGGGAATTGCTGCCGATATCGCCTATAGCGAAACCAATATCGATCCGACCCCTATCGCTTCCCAAAAACCTGCGGTCGATGGACTAAACTTCAAGGCCAGCGCGGTTAGCGGTGCAATTGGTGGTCACACCAATCACATGTTCGTTTTGTCTGTAGCAGCCCCGATGCCCTTCAGCACGAGTTTTGGGGCGCAGTTGGATCTGGGCATTGGAAGCTACCGAAAATCCGATACCAGTGCTGCATCAGGATTACATTTGTTCTGGCGGGACCCCGAAATAGGATTACTCGGCATTTACGGCGACTGGGGCTACACGAGCCCGAGACACGCTGGGCGGCTGGGGATTGAAGCATCCGCCTACAACGGTCGCTGGAGTCTTGACGCTGTGGCCGGGGTTGCATTTGGGCAGGATGTTTTGACCCAATTCTTTGATGAACTCGATCTATCCTACTATTTTACTGATAATT
>JAHEHW010000447.1 GCA_024639745.1 Salaquimonas sp.
ACGGGTTGTTGCATTTCGTTTTGGACAAATCTTCGTTCTTCATCCGACACGTCATCCAGCATTTTCAAAATGCGATCTCGCTCTGCATGATCAAGTTCCCCATCACTCTTCGCAGCCTGTAGGGTCGCGCGTAGCAAAAGGGCCGCCAATATTTCCTGTTGAGGCGTCGGTTTGATCTCCGGTTCGCCACCCTTGTCCAGAGAACTGTTCAAAACATCGCCAAAACTCCCTTGACCAGATTGCTGGTTGCCCGCCAGGCTCCCAAGCAGATCACCCAGACCGCCGCCGGTCTTTCCTCCGGTAAACTGCTCCAGCAGATCTCCAAGGCCACCCGAGGAGGAGCTGCCGCCTTGACCCGTCAGGTTGCCAAGCAAATCGCCAAGTCCACCTCCTTGCGAACCTTTGCCTTGTCCCAGGACTTGTCCCAGCAGATCGTCCAATCCACCACCATTGCTTGATGAGGCTGGTTGGTTTGAATTACCGCCAAGGCTCTCCATTAAATCTCCAAGACCGCCCGTTGTAGACCCAGACCCCGCGCTCTGCGAACGCCCTTTCAACATGCTTTGGGCGCCTTTGGCGACTGCAATTCCGATTGCCACTTTGGCGAGGGTTCCCATCAGGCTCATTTGTTTTTCCTTTTATGTATCACCGCGTCTTATTAATCGAACCACGGCGGTCTGGAAGTCACAAGGAAATTCGACCTGGCTTTGATATCGATGAAGCATGAGCAAGCCGGTTAAGCTTTGAGATGATAACCCACCCGAATAGAATAGTAGCGGGCATTTTATTACCTCAGTTCTGTTACAGCGCTTGAGAGTTATGGTCCTCCTTGCGCTCAAGCGTCCTGATTTTCTGTTGCTGAGAACCCACACTGAGCGGAAAGATAGGTTCAGCAATTTTTATCAAATCCAATCACTCTAGATCTGATCCTGAAAACTTCGTTGAATAGAACGTCTCAATTTTTAAAAGCCTGGAAATACCGGAGCTGTCCTGGTGAACGAAGCGAAAGTGATTACTTTGGCCTTTCTTTGGGTCGTTGCAATCCCCGCATTACTGGGGGTCGTCTATCTTGCGCTGCACTTCCTTTTCCAAAACACTGTCATTGCATTTACTCTTTGGACCCCGGCGTTACTGACTGCTATCTGGGGCGCGCTCTTTATCTCAAAAATCTTCAACTTGCATGAAACCGATTGATCCGTTGCGGTTTGAAAATGACTTTGGACCCGCCGCAAAGTAATAGGTCGCAAACGGAACGCTTTGCGCGGACACAGATGTCTAAAAAGACCGCATAGCTGCCCATCGGCAGCAAATTGGCGAATGTCCGCTTCCCGCCCTTTTTAGACCTTCGCTATATGCGATCGAATGCCGACTTCGGGCCGGCGCAATAACCGCATCCTCAGCGCCATTCCTAGTCACCACACGGAAAGCCCCAGAAATACCTACGTCTTCAAAGACTCTCTCTGCTATGATGTTCTATGATGACTACAACGTCGGCGAGCTTCTGTGAGCGGAAGGCTGGCGAACATCTCTATTATTGGCAAGAAAAACCATCAAATCAAAGGATCAAAAGCATGCGTCCCGTTGCAGTCGTGACATTACTTCTTGCCTTGCTCTCAGTCGAAAGGGCATTTGCGCAGCCGATTGCGGATAATATGACCTGTGCGGAAGCAGTAAGCTATTACGAACGGAATGGGCGCATTTACAAGCGCAATGGCAAGGACGTGATTCCGATCTACAACGGTGTTCCAGTATCGAAACGCAAAGCACTGCACTGCAACTGGGGATACATGGAACAGGGCTATAGCCTCAGAACAAAAGACAAGCGTAGATGTACAGTCTCTTACCGATGCGTCGAGAGTGGCGGTTGGGATCGGTAGCAAACGCCTAGCTTTCGTTCCACACCCGCTTTGATCTTATACTTATTGGATCGAATGTTTCGCCGCTGCTAGCATCCGTTTAAAAATCTTTTTGATGGGCATTGATTTCAGGATCACTTCGCCGATGGCATTTCAGATTGTATCCAAGTTCATTTCAGATGTGTTCGGATCCGGGACAAAGGAAAAGGTCACCGGCATAAAATCCGTTGTCAAACGCACTTTAGGATTGACCGAAGATGGTATTTCAGTCGGACGTGAAATCGAAACGGTTGGCTACAAGCGATGGAAATCGGAAGATAGCGAGAAGTCCAATACAGGAAGCTCAGTCGCAGACGACAAGAAACTAGCATGGCACGAATTCCGATGGGAAACACCAATTTCTATTG
>JAHEHW010000448.1 GCA_024639745.1 Salaquimonas sp.
AACACGCCGGATGATTTCGACCGCGCTCTGCAGATCCTAAAGAGGCAAGCCGCATGAATGCACAAATCCCAATTTTCGGCATCACAGGATGGAAGAATTCCGGTAAGACGAGGATGGTTGCTGCACTGGTTTCCGAGTTTTCAGCGCGCGGGCTGACCGTTTCCACCGTTAAGCACGCTCATCACAGCTTCGATATCGACCATGAAGGGACGGATTCATGGCAACATCGAAAGGCAGGCGCGCGGGAAGTTGCCCTCGTCTCTCGCAATCGCTGGGCACTGATGCACGAACTGGAAAATGAGGACGAACCGCCGCTTGCCGATATTTTGACCAAACTGGCGCCCTGTGATCTGGTCTTGATCGAGGGCTTCAAACGCGAGGGCCATCCCAAGATCGAAATGATCCGAAAGGAGGCCAGCCGCGATGCACCTCTTTGGCCGGACGACCCTTCGATTGTCGTTATCGGTTCGACCGACAGGCCGGAGGGATGTGATTTGGCGGTCATCGACCCGGAATCCATCGCCGAAATCGCCGATTTCATCACCGAATTTCTGAAACTGAACAAACAAAATGCCGCGGAATGAACGCAAACTTATCGACGACTGCTTCCTCCATGACAAGGATCGCCTGCGTCATGAGGAAGCCATCAAGATCCTGCGCGATCGGCTTTCTCCTGTAGCCGAAATTGACGAGGTGAACCTGGCGGATGCCGCGGGACGTATCATCGCGGAAAATATTCAGGCAGGCAAACCTGTCCCTTCGGCGGACAATTCAGCCGTCGACGGCTATGCATTCAGCGCTTCGGATTATGAGGCGGCAGGTGGTTTCTTTCCGATAACCGCGCGGATCCAGGCCGGGGATCTTGGGCACCGGAGCCTGCCGAAAGGGGCTGCAGCCCGCATTTTCACCGGCGCCATAATGCCGGAAAATGCGGATACGATCGCCATGCAGGAAGACTGCGAAACGCATGAACAGGACGGCACGCATTTCGTGGTGATCCCCTCGGGTCTTAAACCCGGCGCGAATATGCGCAAGGCAGGCGAGGATCTAAAGCCGGATGACGATGTGGCTGTCCCCGGCGACAAGTTGAATCCGCAGCAACTCGCCGCCATCGCATCGACCGGTCGCAATCGTATCGAAGTCTATAAACCGCTTCGCATTGCGCTTGTTTCGAGCGGCAATGAACTCAAACGCCCCGGTCAACCGGTGGAAACCGGCGAGGTATATGACTCCAACCATTTTCTTTTGCGGGGGCTTCTGCGCTCTTTACCCGTCGAAATTACGGATTTGGGGGTATTGCCGGATAACTACGACGTCATCGAAACCACGCTTGCCGACGCGGCCAGAGGCCATGACCTCGTGATTTCTACCGGCGGCGCCTCACGCGGCGAGGCAGACCATATTATCTCGGCATTGGATGCCATTGGGAAACGTCATCTCTGGCAGTTGGCGGTAAAACCCGGCAGACCGATGACGTTCGGGCAAATTGCCAACACAGTGTTTTTTGGCCTGCCCGGAAACCCGGTCGCCTGCTTTGTTTGTTTCTGCCTCTACGCGAGACCCTCGATACTCAGGCTCGCAGGCGCAAACTGGCACGAACCAAAACGATTTCCGCTTCCGGCTAACTTCGAAATACCGAAGAAAAAGCCAAATCGGCGTGAATTCTGGCGGGGCCAATATGAGCACCTGGCAAATGGCGAAGTCGCGCTCTCGAAATTCGCGCGTGATGGCTCGGGATTGATCACCGGTCTGCGCGAAACCGATGGATTAATTGAAGTGCCCGAAGCGGTGACAAGCGTACGCAGGGGAGACTACCTGAATTTCATTCCATGGAGCGAATTGGGCATTGACTGACGCGTCAGTTATGGGGCGCCGGTGACAGGAACAGAACCCCTTCACCGCCTTGATCGTAGTGATCGGGATCGATTCGCACCTGAATTTCCTCTACGTCAGTCCAATAAGGCGGCATGTCATCGTAATGTTTCGAAACCACGTTTCCGCTTTGGCCGATCGACAGGATGAATCGGGAGCCATTCGGGTCTGATAGGTCGCGCAAAGCGCCTCATAAAGAAACCGTTTCGAATTTGCCTGCCCAAGGCCTCTTAACGGCCATTGCCTTTGTCAAGCTTCATGTAAGTTAGCGGCAGTTCAGTGGTATCCTTGATCCGCTCCATCGCGAAAGCGGAAGAGACATTCTCGATATCGATATTGGAGACGAGCCGCTTGTACACCTCGTCGTAGGAAGCAATATCCGGAACC
>JAHEHW010000080.1 GCA_024639745.1 Salaquimonas sp.
ACCGGTTTCGTTTCCAAGCTTGGCGAGGGTGTGCTGCAATGGCTGAGCCCGGTAGCCGGCGAACGAATTCTCGATCTGGGCTGCGGTGATGGTGTTCTTACCCGAAAGATCGCGGAGGCGGGCGCTACGCCTTTTGGCGTGGACGCAAGCATTAATTTTGTTGAGGCCGCGCGTGCGGCTGGATTGGATGCCCATATAGCCGACGGCCATGCACTTGCTTTCGACCAGGAGTTTGACGCGGTCTTCTCCAATGCGGCTCTGCATTGGATGCTGGAGCCGGAAAAGGTAATCGATGGGGTTGCCCGCGCACTGCGCTCCGGGGGACGCTTTGTGGCCGAATTCGGCGGTTTCGGCAACGTGGCCGCGGTTACGACCGCCATGCGGGCAGTCGGCAAGGCGATGGACGGAGATGTGGCAATCGCCGGGCCATGGTTTTACCCGACGACCACGCATTACTCTGCATTGCTCGAAAAGGGCGGTTTCTCGGTCGATGAAATGGTGACCTTCTATCGCCCGACACCTTTGCCCAATGGCGTAAGGGTCTGGTTGGAGGTTATGCGAGCCCCGTTTTTCGAGCAATTTGGCGAGCGCCGGGAAGAGGCTTATGAAAGGGTGATCGAGGCGCTTGAACCGTGTTTACGCGACGAGACGGGTACCTGGTATGCGGATTATGTGCGTCTTCGCTTTCGGGCGATAAAGCCCTGATTCTTTCGGTCTGTTTTCGCCAACACGTAAATGCTCTTGGAACTGCCCAATTCCCATGCTACCCGCTTCATTCCCCAGGGGACATGCCAACACGGATACGCTCCGCCATGAAGATGCAATTTCGCTCAGTATTTCTGGCCTTAGGGCTGTTCTCCATGTCCGCGGTAAACGCTTCATTGGCACAGACCGTTTCGGATAACCAGGCCGAGGATGATACCCGTATCTCGAATCGCGTCGCGGTATTTTCAGGAATTGACAAGATCACCGGTCGTATTCACCAGTTCGACGTCTATGTAAATGAGACGGTTCAGTTCGGCGCGTTGCAGGTGACCCCGCGTGTTTGCTATTCCCGCCCCCCGTCCGAGACGCCAAGAACGACCTCCTTCGTGGAGATCGATGAAATTACGCTCGACTCGAAAATCCGCCGTATCTTTATCGGTTGGATGTTTGCCGACAGCCCCGGACTCAATGCGGTCGAGCACCCTGTCTATGATGTCTGGCTGAAAGACTGCAAAATGGAGTCGGACGTTCCGCCGCCATCATAGGGAAAGAAGTCCGCTTCATCCTGAAGTGCGTCGTATAGCAATTCGGAATAATCCTCTTTCGAAATATCGATTGCCCCGAACCGCTTCAGATGATCGGTGGTGAACTGGGTGTCCAGAAGCCTGAACCTGCCCGCGATCAGACGATGGACGAGGTGCACGAGCGCGACCTTGGACGCATCTGTCACCCTGGAGAACATGCTCTCGCCAAAAAATGCGCTGCCAAGCCGGACACCGTAAAGACCACCCACAAGACGATTGTCCTGCCAACATTCAACGCTGTGGCAATGTCCGATCGTGTGCAGATCACTGTACAGGCGCTTTATTCGATCATTGATCCAGGTCTTGCCACGGCCCGGAGCGGACGCGGCGCAAGCCTCGACCACGCGATCAAACGCTTTATCGATACGCACCTCGAACGGTTCCTTGCGCATCGTTTTCTTTAGACTTTTCGGAATTCGGAACTGCTCAAGCGGAATAATGCCGCGTATTTCCGGTTCGATCCAGAATAACCCCGGATCGTCTGCAGCCTCCGCCATCGGGAATATGCCGCAGGCATAAGCCTTCAGCAAAACCCTCGGGGTAATTTCAAGGATGATATCGTCACCCTGGCTCATTCGAACAGAAGTACCCGTTTGCGCTGCGAATTACTGAATGGATTCAGAATATAATCGAATCGCCCGATTGCAACCATGACGAAATGATGATCCGAGCTAAACTATTTCTTGTTGGCCAGATAATGCTCGAGCCAGTGAATATTGTAATTGCCCTTCTGAATGTCCTCATTGCCAACGAGATCCCGGAACAGTGGCAGCGTTGTATTGATGCCATCGACAACGAACTCGTCCAGCGCCCTGTGCAGGCGCATCAGACACTCCTCCCTGGTACGGCCGTGAACGATCAGCTTTCCGATCAGGCTGTCGTAGTGAGGTGGGATAGAATAACCTTGGTAAACGCCAGAATCGACCCGGACACCCAACCCGCCCGGTGGGTGATAATAGGTGATGCGGCCCGGTGAAGGTACGAATGTATCAGGGTGTTCGGCGTTGATTCGGCATTCAATCGCGTGACCATTGATGACGACATCCGACTGATTGACGGAAAGTCCGGCGGCGGAAGCTACACGAAGCTGCTCATTGACCAGATCGATCCCGGTGATCATCTCGGTCACCGGATGCTCCACTTGGAGCCGGGTGTTCATCTCGATGAAATAGAACTCGCCGTTTTCCCAGAGAAATTCCACAGTACCGGCACCGGAATAACCTATGCCTTGAATGGCTTTGGCGCAGATATCGCCGATCTTTGCGCGGTCGGCTTCCCTCAGGACGGGCGAAGGCGCTTCTTCCCACACCTTCTGGTGGCGCCTTTGTAGAGAACAGTCCCGCTCGCCCAGATGGATACCGCCGCCCTTGCCGTCACCCATGACCTGGACTTCGATATGCCGGGGCTTTGCAAGATATTTTTCGATATAGACCGAACTGTCACCAAATGCGGCGCTAGCCTCGCTTCTGGCTGTGTGCAGCGCTTCGGAAAGCCGGTCTTCGGTCATTGCGACCATCATGCCCCTGCCACCGCCGCCTGCGGCCGCCTTGATGATAACCGGATAACCGATCTCCGCTGCGACTTTCTTCGCCTCGTCCTCATCGGTGATGCCGCCCTCAGAGCCCGGAACGACCGGAATGCCAAGCCGCTTTGCGGTCTGCTTGGCCTCGATCTTGTCGCCCATGATTCGGATATGCTCGGCGCTCGGACCGATAAAGGTGATCCCGTGCGCTTCGAGGATTTCCGCGAATTTCGCGTTTTCGGATAGGAAACCATAGCCGGGGTGGATGGCGTCGGCACCGGTGATCTCGCAGGCCGCCATGATTTCGTGGATATTGAGATAGCTCTGACGGTAGGCAGGTGGCCCGATGCAGACGCTCTCGTCGGCCAATCGCACATGCATCGCTGACTCATCCGCCGTTGAATGCACGGCCACGGTCGGGATGCCGAGCTCCTTGCAGGCGCGCAGGATGCGAAGGGCGATTTCGCCGCGATTGGCTATCAGCACCTTTCTGAACATGATCTGTGCCCTATTCGATGATCAGCAGCGGCTCGCCGTATTCGACAGGCTGTGCGTCCTCGACAAGAACTGCTATCACCATTCCGGCGCGCTCCGCGGCGATCTGGTTCATTGTCTTCATGGCTTCAACGATCATTACGGTCTGTCCGGCTTTAACCGTATCCCCAACCGTGACGAATGGTTTTGCGCCGGGCGCTGGCGAATGATAAGCGGTCCCCACCATTGGCGAGTTGACCGCGCCGGGATGAGAGGCCGGGTCGGCGTCTTTCTTCGCAGCCTCTGGCTGGCTTGAAGACGCAGCCGGCGCAGCGGTCGCAACAGGGGCAGCGACTTCAACCACTCTTCCGCCACGGGCGACGCGTATGCGCAGATCATCCTGCTCGACTTCGATTTCCGTAAGATCGGTTTCTTTCAAAAGCGCCGCGAGTTCGCGGATCATTTCCTGGTCTATGCTGGATTTTTTGCCCATGTCTACGCGCCGCAAGAACGGCGTTCCCTTGCTTTCAAAAAACTTCGCGTGGGTTATTCCGGGAAACCCGGCGGAAACGCCCTGTCCGTAAAAATCGAGCTTTTATACTGGGCCCAACGCGGCACGCAAAGCAGTTTTCGGGCCTCAATGCAAGACCGCCCTGCAAAATGCGGGGAGGTCTTTTGGTTTTGTTTTCAGACGCTATTGCCGAATTCTTTGCTCAGCAAACGGCCTTTCCACATTCGCGGAGGTCTTCCACACGCGTCATCAGCTGATCATAACCAACGGCGCCAAAAATAACTTCTTCGCCCACGATATAGGAAGGTGTTCCAGAAATGCCGAGACCGTCAGCGATATCGTAGACTTCACGAATCGCCTCGTTGATCCAGGGTTTCTCCGCTTCTGCCTGAAGCGCGTCCGTATCTGCGCCGAGGTCTGCAGCAACATTAAGCGCCGTTGTCGCGTCTTTCTGACCATCGCTTCTCAGAAGCTTGCGGTGGAAATCACTGTAAAGCTCCGGGTTCAGTCGGATCAGCGCAAGGCTTATCTGGTGAGCGCCCAATGAAGATTTCCCCAGTACCGGGAATTCCTTCATAATGAATTTCACGTCAGGATCTTCGTCGACGATCTTGTTCATGTCGTCGAGGGCGCGTCTGCAATAGCCGCAATTGTAGTCGAAAAATTCAACGACGGTATATTCCGCGTCGGGATTGCCGATGACCATCTGGTTCGGCGATTCGTAGATGGCATCACGTTTTGATGCCAGCGTTGCCTTCTGTGCTTCTGCCCGTGCTGCCTCCTGCTTGGCTTGCAGCGCGTCCTGAACTTCGAGCATGAGTTCGGGGTTCTGCAGAAGATATTCTCGGATGATTTGCTCGACAGCTTCGCGATCGACTGACTGCGCTGAGGCGGTCACCGGCATTAGCACCACGATGATCGCGAGCACAGGCGCTTTAATCAGCTGGAAAAAGCGTTGGCTTGTTGAAAACATGAATATCCCTTTTTGTTGTTATGCGCCTGACCAGTATCGCGTTGCTTCTGGAAAAGCGTTCATTTCTTTTTCTTGTAAAGCGTAATGTCTTGCATGCGCACCCATTCCGGTGAGTTCTTGGGCAATCTTTGTTGTGCGCGTGCAGCAAAACTTTTTGCGTCATCGAACCGGCCCTGGAGAAAGCGTTGTTCGGCGGTCGCGGAAAGCGCAAGCCCTTCCTGCCCGTTCATCGAATAGGCCCGGGCAAGATAGACATAGCCTGAAATCGTATTCGGATCCTTGGCAAGTCCCTTTTTCAGCTCGCGTATAGCGACCTGCAAATTTGCAGGGTTGCGGGTTTCCATCAGGATTTGGCCAAACTGAATACTCAAGAGCCCGGTGTCGTAGGGAGCGAGCTTCAGAGCCGTCTGCATTGGGCGCACCGCTTCATTCGCGCGTTGCGCCTTAAGAAGCATCTCAGCCTTCATTTCGTGCAAATACGGATTTCTTGGATATTTTGCGATCAACTTGTCGATCATCGGTAGTGCGCTGCTGGCTCGTCCGCGAAGAAACTCGGAAATCGCAACCCCATACTGTGCCGCCGGATTTGACTGATCCCGGTCGAATAACCGCTGAACGGCGCCTAGGCCGCCGGTATAAGCCGCGATTTTTGCCCGCGCCATGTCATGACGAAGTTGCAGCTCCGGTGGGTCCTTGCTGTCAAAATACCGGCTTTCTTCAGCTTTCGCCTTCAACAGCGCTATGCGTTGAGCGGGCAGGGGGTGCGACTGGATATACGGGTCTACCCGTGAGGTGGAAAACAGCATTCTGGAGCCCATTCGCTCAAAGCTCTGGAGCATCCCGCGTCCCGATTGCTTGGTTTTTTCGAGCAGGGTGAGGGCCGCCCGGTCAGCCGAGGATTCTTCGTCGCGCTTGTAGGCAAGCAGTGAGCGTTGCAGCATGCTTCCCCCGCCCTGGAGGATCGCCTGGCCGGCTGCATCGCCGATATCGCCACCGCTCGCCATCGCGCCGGCCCCTAGCAGGATGCCGACCGCGGCGAGCGCTTTCGCCCGGTCTATCCGTTCGCGCATTCTTTGCTGGTGACCGCCGATTATGTGGCCGGTTTCATGTGCGATAACGCCAATGATTTGATTTGGCGTCTCCGACTCCATGATGGCGCCGGTGTGGATGAACATGCGTCGGTCGGTAACGAACGCATTGAAGGATCGGTTGTTGACGAGATAGACGTCCACCGCCCTCTGGCTCAGTCCGGCGGCCTTGAAGATCGGGGTGGTGTAACTCTTGAGCAAAGCTTCAATCTCGGCGTCGCGCACCAGGCTGAGGGATTGGGCTCTTGCGTTTTGGGCAAAACACAGCGTGGCCGCAAACGTACCGATCGCCAACACGAAAAGTGCGGCAAGGCCCCGCAATTGACCGTTTGTCGACTTTTCTTTGATTGTCGCGAACTCGTTCATTTCGCTTAACTGTCCATCCAAGCTTTCTTCGTGGCGGAAGTTATGCCAGAGAATCTATGGCGACAAGGTGGCAAGTATGTTTGTCGATCAACTCTTGCTGAATGCATATTATTCTCCACCGGTACTAAAAATGACTTCCTGGAAAATTTCTCAAAGAAGCGATGTTGAACCTTTCAGAGCCATGGATGTGGTCGCGCGCGCTTCGGAATTGAGTGCTGCCGGGGAAGATGTGGTCATGATGTGCGTCGGTCAACCATCTGCGCAGGCGCCGTTTGCCGCACGGCAGGCTGCCCGCGAGCGTATCGCGAACGGGCCTATAGGGTATACGTCTTCAGGTGGAATTGAAGCCTTGCGTCGCAGAATTTCTCAGCACTACCGGGAGCGGTACGGCGTCGATCTGGATCCGGCGAGGGTGGTGGTCACAACAGGTTCTTCGGCAGGGTTCATGTTGGCCTTTCTGGCGCTGTTCGAAAACGGCGAACGCGTGGCGATCCCGTCTCCGGGTTACCCCGCCTATCGGAATATTCTGAAGGCATTGTCGTTGCAGGTCTCGGAAATCGAGACCACAGCATCCGATCGATGGGTCGTGACCGCCGATGCGCTTGAAAAAGCCCATGGCGACAACCCGATCAGCGGGATCCTCATAGCAAATCCCAATAACCCGAATGGCACCATGATGAAGCCGGATGCCTTCGAGCAGCTTTTGGAGCGGGCTGAAGATCTGGGGATCGCTTTCATCTCGGACGAAATCTATCACGGCTTGACTTACGACATGCCGGAAAAATCCGCACTGGAATTTACCGATGATGCGATCGTCATCAATTCGTTCTCCAAATATTTCTGCATGACGGGCTGGCGGATAGGCTGGATGGTGGTCCCGGAAGGATTGATCGAGACCATCACCAGATTGCATCAGAACCTGTTTATCAGCGCGCCAGAGGTTTCACAGGTCGCGGCGCTTCATGCATTCGACGGATTGGAAGAGCTGGAAGAGGTCAGGAAGGGCTACCTCCAAAACCGGGATTTTCTGCTCGACGCCTTACCCA
>JAHEHW010000081.1 GCA_024639745.1 Salaquimonas sp.
AGGCGGCCATCGTCCAGTCACCTGCCAGGCCAGCGATTTTATGGACGAAATTCGAAATCAATTTCGCGCCATCCGGTGTATGGACCACCTCCGGATGAAACTGTACCGCGTAGTATTTACGTGCTTCGTCCGCGGTTGCCGCATAAGGCGCATTGGGCGAAGCCGCGATAACTTCGAAGCCTTCCGGCAACTCGGTTACACGGTCGCCATGGCTCATCCATACCTGATGTTTGTCGCCGCTTTCCCAAACGCCTTCGAAAAGCGCCGCCGGCTTCAGGACCTCGACGAAAGCGCGGCCGAATTCACGGTGATGCCCGCCCTCGACCTTGCCGCCAAGCTGCTCGCACATGGTTTGCTGCCCGTAGCAGATGCCAAGCACCGGAAGGCCGCTTTCGAAAACGACTTCTGGCGCCCGCGGGCTGCCGATATCGGTGGTCGAAGCCGGTCCGCCGGAAAGAATAACGGCCTTCGGCTTTAGCCGGTCGAAAGCCTCGCGGGCGGATTGAAACGGTACGATCTCCGAATAGACGCCGGCTTCGCGCACGCGTCTGGCGATCAGCTGAGTGACCTGGCTTCCGAAATCGATGATGAGGACGGTGTCGGGATGGGCGGTGAGAGTTTCGGTCATCAATGCCTGCCATTGCTCCAAAAACAGCCCTTACCCAGTTTCGGCGCCTTTCGCAATTGCCGGTTGGCGCTCTTCACAAGTGTTGTTGCTCAGCGAACCAATCCGTGTTCAAGAATGCATGTTTCCATTCGGTCTACGGCATCGCTCAAATTTTCATCGACCACGTGAAGATATTGTGTCCAGTCGTCGACATGTCCGAGTTCTTCGGCCCCGTCCGATATGCCGCGCAAGCCGATAAGCGGTACGTCAAAACGATGGCAGGCTCTGAGCAACGCGAAGGTCTCCATGTCGACCATGTCGGCATAGATCTCGTCATAATGCGCGCCCGATACGATGCTGGCGCCAGTGGCCAGACTGGCCGATGGAATGCCGGTATCAAAAACAGGCATGTCCAGAATTATGGGCAGATCCAGCAGCGGCGTCTGGCCCTTTTCGAAGCCAAGCGGGCTTGCATCCATATCGCGGTAGCAGACCGACGATGCCTGATAGACTTCGGTCTGTGGTAGTTTGGCCGATCCGGCCGATCCAAGCGAAACGATAAGGTCTGGCAGCTCTCCGGCTTCATTCAACCGCGCCAGTTCTGCCGAAAGGACAACAGCTGCTTCCACTGGGCCTATACCGGTCATCAGCGGCACAAAACGCTCTTGCAAATGCTCTCCGTATTCGGGTGCTGCCGCCATGACGTAAAGTAATCTATGGTTGCCGATCTGCTTGATCTGCATCGCCGGCCTTTCTCAGTTCAGATAGACAATTGTCGCGTTGAGGATCGCGGCAAAACCGATCCAGGCGAGATAGGGTGCGAAAAGCCAGCTCGCCATCCGGTTGATCAGTCGCGCCGAACGCATGAATCCGACAATCGCGGCAATCAATCCGATGATCACGAAAATCGCCAATAGCGGCGACTGCATGTAAAAGAAGGCGCATGTCCAAAGCGCATTCAGGGCAAGTTGCGCATACCATAGCTGCATCGCAGTCGATTGCGGTGCGGGGCGCCAGATCAGCCCGCCGGCAATGCCAATCAGAACGAAAAGCGTTGTCCATACCGGCCCGAATATCCAGTCAGGCGGGTTGAACGAAGGCTTTACGATGGAATCGTACCACTCGCCCGGACGGAACAGAAAACCGGTGACCGCCCCGACGATTTCCGAAAGCAAAACGAAAAAGATGATGGGCAATATGATTCGAGGGTTCATGAACTGGAAGCCATTTCCTGGTGTGAGCGCGTTTGTCATGGTGCGTCGCGCTGCATGACGGCGAAAAAAAAGCCGTCGGTATCGGTAGATGCAGGCGTAAGTGTGATGCAATTGAGATCGGCAGACCAGGGCTGCAGCTTGTCGAAACCATAAAGGTCTTGCCACACTTCTCCTGCCGAAAGAAGGGACCAGCCGGGATGCCTTTCTCCGAAGGCGTAAACCTGTTCCTCGTTTTCTGCCTGAAAAACAGAACAAGTCACATAGAAGAGAAATCCTCCGGGCCGAACATATTGGGCAGCCGAGTCGAGAATGTTCTTCTGCTCGGCCAGCCTTTGTTCAAGCTGCTCCGGTGTCAGTCGCCATTTCGCATCCGGCCTTCGCCGCCAGACGCCTGAACCCGTGCAGGGCGCATCGACGAGAACCCGGTCCATCTTCGCTTCGAGCGGTTGCATACTGCTGGAATCTGCGTGGATCTGGCTGTTGCGCACCCCAGCGCGCTTCATCCGATCGAAGATCGGAGCAAGCCGGTTCTTGTCGGCATCGTAGGCATGGATCTGGCCCTTGTTGCACATCATCGCTGCCATGGCGAGCGTCTTGCCCCCGGCACCGGCACAATAGTCAAGAATCTGCTCGCCGGGTCTGGTAAAGACCAGTTCGGAAACGATCTGGCTGCCCTCATCCTGAATTTCGAACCATCCTTTTTGAAAAGCAGGCTCGGCCTGAACATTCGGTAGGCGACGAGCACCGCTTCCCGAGGCGATGCGCAAGCCGGAAAGGGAAATCGCAGTCTTTCGGCAACCCTTCGCAGAGAGCGCCTTTTCCACCTTGGCTCTATCGGCTTTCAGGGTATTGACCCGGAGATCGAGTGGCGGTCTTTCGGCAAGCGCTTTTGCTTCTTCCACCCAATCTTCGTCGAAACCTTCTTCCAATTGCTCAACGCACCAGCCGGGTACATCCGCCTCAATATCCGGGTCGGCAAAAGCGAAATCCCGCGATTTGGAGGCTTCAAGCTTCGCAAATGGAATTTCGGGTGCGTGCCGGTCGCCGTCAAAAGCTTCCTGCATTTTTTGAGGACTTACCCCCCAGTCGCGGGTGACGGTCAGAAATACCGCCGCTGCCGGCTTGTCATCTTGCATCAGGTATCCGGTGGAACGTCGCTTGCGCAAAGTGTCATAGACGAGATTGCCAATTGCGTTACGGTCTCCCGACCCGGCAAACCGATGGCTTGTGCCCCAGTCTTTCAATGCCTGGGCTGCGGGCCGATGGCGGTTCTCGATTTCTTCGAGCACCTCAATCGCTGCCTGTATGCGGCCACCAAGTTTCAAAACGGATTCCGATGCATTACGATTGAGCGAAAAGGACTGCGGAAACGACGAATTCCGCCGTCATTGCCATTATGATCTGTATACTACTAATAAACCAGCGGCGACGCAGCATGACTCGTATTTCGCCTATCATTTCGCGAATGTGAACAATTCTGACGACTAAAAAGGCAAAGGCTAGTATTATGGTAATCTGGCTGCTGACGGAGAGCGCTAGGCCCGCGGCAACCAGTGCATAGAAGATCACCGGGAGTTCGAACTGGTTCGCGACGGCGCGGCTGTACACCCGCAGGTCATCCGGTTCTTCCCGAGTGGTTTTGAACACCTCAGCCGTGACCCGTTTCTCGCGCGCCGCCGTCATCCTCGCTTTTGACATTTGCGAATAGAGTCAGATCGTCAGCGCGATCTGCCCGGCGAGCGCGACAGCCAGAAGGCGAATGACGAGACCCTGCTCGTAGGTCCATGGCAGAAGCAGTTATTTCATCGCTGCGTCCCGCGATGTCAGTTGCCGTGGTAATTCGGGCTTTCCCGCGTGATCGTGACATCGTGGGCGTGGCTCTCGCGAAGCCCTGCATTGGTGATGCGCACAAAAGTCGCCTTTTCCTGGAAATCGCGAATATCCTTACCGCCAACATAGCCCATCGCAGCGCGTAAGCCGCCGGCCAATTGGTGAAGAACATTCGAAACCGCGCCCTTGTAGGGAACCTGGCCTTCGATCCCTTCGGGTACGAGTTTCAGCGTATCGCGCACCTCCGACTGGAAATAACGGTCCGCAGAGCCACGCGCCATAGCGCCGACCGACCCCATGCCGCGGTAGGCTTTGAAGGAACGGCCCTGATGAAGATAAACCTCGCCGGGACTTTCCTCCGTGCCCGCAAGCAGTGACCCGACCATGACAATCGATGCTCCGGCTGCGATCGCCTTGGCGAGATCGCCGGAAAATTTGATGCCGCCGTCGGCAATAACCGGAACGCCATGATTGTTGGCCTCCTCGACTGCCCACATGATGGCTGACAGCTGCGGAACCCCGACACCGGCGACCACACGGGTGGTGCAAATAGATCCCGGGCCGATACCAACCTTGATGGAGTCTGCGCCCGCGTCGATTAACGCTTTCGTGGCATCGCGCGTTGCGACGTTGCCTGCAACGATCCGAACCGAATTCGACAGATTCTTGATTTGAGAAACGGCGTCGAGCACGCGCTGGGAGTGACCGTGCGCGGTATCGACGACGACCATGTCGACACCGGCATCGATCAGGCGTTCGGCCCGCTCGAAACCGTCGTCGCCGACGGAAGTTGCCGCCGCCACACGCAGACGGCCTTGGGCGTCCTTGGCGGCGTTCGGGTTCAACTGGGACTTTTCGATATCCTTGACAGTGATCAAGCCAATACAATTCCGGCTTTCATCGACGACCAGCAGTTTCTCGATCCGATGTTGGTGCAAAAGCTTCTGCGCCTCCTGCTGACTGACCGTCTCGCTCACCGTGATCAGGTTATCGTGAGTCATCAGTTCATGCACTTTCTGATCCGGGTTCGAGGCGAAGCGAACGTCCCGGTTAGTCAGAATGCCGACCAGTTTTCCGGTCACGTGACCGCCGGTCCCCCCGTTCTCCACAACGGGAATGCCCGAAATCCGGTTCTCTCGCATCACCGCCAAGGCGTCTGCCAGAGTTGCCAGTGGTCCGATGACCAGCGGATTGACCACCATGCCGGATTCGAATTTCTTGACCTGGCGCACCTCTTCGGCCTGCTCGGCGGGAGTGAAGTTTCTGTGAATTACGCCCATGCCGCCGGCTTGCGCCATCGCGATGGCGAGCCGCGCTTCGGTGACCGTATCCATGGCCGAAGAGAGAATCGGCAGATTGAGTTCGATGTCCGACGCAACCTTCGAACGGATATCGACCTGGCCTGGCATCACAAGGCTATGGCCCGGCTGCAATAGGACATCATCAAAGGTGAGCGCCAACTCACCAATCGTCTGTTGCGAATTTTTGGACATTGCCAACCCTATAATGGCCGATATCGGAAGCCGGTTGCCGGCTGTTTCTTCTGCAAACTGTATTGTACAGCGTCGTTGTGGTTGGCACCGGTCGTTACCACTTATAGCGGTCGTGTGCAAAGCCTATTCGACCTTAATTTAACGTTTTCGAACAGTGCCGTGACAAGGCGGCGCAGGTATGGCTTTGAACCGGGGCTGCGAAAAGCGGTCTCGTGGGCTATTTCAGCTCATCTGGCGTGTTCGGGATGGAAGGCGTAAACAGCCACCTATGCATCTGATGGCGAAAGCCGCTGGAGCCATTTGGGCGCTTGATCGGCCAGAATTCGATCTTTCATCGAAGCGCTGGCAATTTCGTTATTCTGTAATTCCGATTTCTCGTTTTCCGGCATGCAGTAAGCGATTTAGTCGAGCTGGCGGCGCATTGCTATGGCCAACGGCTGATCGTTGGCTCTAGCGAAAAATCGCGTTGAATCCAGGATCCCCGTTTCGTTGCGGTGATAATTACCGCCGATTATAGAATGTGGGCTAAAGACCAGCGTGGCCGGTCCTGAACTCGGATCGTTCAGGATGATTCCCGGTTTCAGACCGCGCAGAAAGCCGAATTGGGATTGCTCGTTGCGGAGTTCATCGACCTGCCCGGCGCTGCCCGCCGATGGTTTATCGGGGCGGGGGTGGTCGTCCCACTCGCTTCCCCGATCTTCCCCGGATAGATTGTTGGAAAAGCTAATACTGGCGAAAGCAGTGGAATCGCCACAACGGCGGCGGGCGTCGATGCGACCGCCTGCTTGCCATCGAAGAACAAGGACAGCCGGTGTCAGGCGACATGGGCGATCACGACGCAGAGTGGCACGCTGGCAAACATCCCGACCCGCATTGCGCGGACCTGATAAAGCCCAGGGCAAGCGAAACGGCAAGGCTGACCCAGACCGCGATGAAATGGTCGGATATCCTTATGGTCAGTTATTTGTGAAGCGGGAGGTCAATTTACACTGGGCCTAACTTCAGCGTTTTCGCTTAAGCTGGGTGCAAGTCTGAACTGCCGCCGTCACGAATGCGCATTCAGGCATACGTCTCGGTATTGCCAGTGGCGGAACGCCCTACACCGTAGTGTTTGTCGGGGTCGGCGGAAGTGTGATCCTCGGTCAGCGTTACGGACACTCTTGCAAACATAGAGCCCTTTCGCCTGATCGACCCCGCATGTACTTTACAAACAAAAAAACGCGGGGTTTTCACCCCGCGCTCTAATTTTCACTGATGGGATTGCAGTCTAACCGGATTACATTCCCAAGCCGCCGACGCAGACATATTTGGTTTCGAGATAGTCCTCGATCCCATGATGCCCGCCTTCGCGGCCTAGACCGGACTCCTTGTAACCGCCGAAGGGCGCTTCAACCGTAGTGATGATCCCTTCGTTGACGCCGACGAGACCGTAGTCGAGCCCTTCGGAAACGCGGAAAGCCCGACCCAGATCGCTGGTGTAGAAATAGGCGGCGAGGCCATAAACCGTGTTATTGGCCATAGCGATCCCTTCTTCTTCCGTCTTGAACTTGTAGATCGGCGCGATTGGCCCGAAGATCTCTTCCTTGGTAAAGCGCATCCGGGGCTTGGCATCGGCAATCACCGTCGGTTCAAAGAAAGAGCCGCCCAGCTCGTGGCGCTTGCCACCCGCAACGACCTTGCCGCCCTTCTTGGTGGCGTCTTCGATCATCGACTCCACGGTTTCCACGGCGTCCATGTCGATCAGCGGCCCCTGCTGTATACCGTCCTCGAGGCCGTTGCCGACTTTCAGATTGGAGGCGGCTTCGGCGAATTTCTCGACGAATTTCTTGTACACCTTGGACTGCACGAGGAAGCGGTTCGTACAAACGCAGGTCTGCCCGGAATTGCGGTATTTCGCGGCAATGGCGCCTTCCACAGCACGGTCTATATCGGCATCATCGAAAACCAGGAACGGCGCATTGCCGCCAAGTTCCATCGAAACTTTCTTTACCGTTCCGGCGCATTGCTTCAACAGCGTTTTGCCTACAGCCGTGGAACCCGTAAAGGTAACCTTTTTGACCAGCGGGTTCGAAGTGATTTCGCCACCGATTTCCCGCGCCGAGCCGGTTACGATATTGACGACA
>JAHEHW010000449.1 GCA_024639745.1 Salaquimonas sp.
ATGCTCATAGACAGATCCATCGATGCAAGGGCTGGCCGCGAAGAGGTATCGGTGCCTTGATCAGCATCACCGGTATCGAGGGTTTCTGCCACCTGCTCTGGCGTATATGGAAGATGGATAAACCCACACGGTATCGCTCGATTGGTTTCGGCCAATTCAGTCAGCAACGAATAGAGCCATGCATTGCATATGAAGGTTCCAGCAGTATTGGAGAGCCGAGCCGGAATCCGGGCATCCAGGAGACGACGCTGGATCGCCTCAATTGGCAAGGTGCTAGAACGAGCGGGTGGACCGGCAGGATCAATGGCCCCTTTCTTCACCAAACCTAGATTGTCCGGCATTTTAAACTCATTCCAGTTTAATGCGACGCGCTCGAGGCGGATTGCCGGCTCACCTGGAAAAAGTCCCAGCGATATGATCGCGGGAGGCGAATGTTCTTGGATTAGCTCTTTGATTTTCTGACCCATACCATCGTATGCGACTGGTAGAACAACCGAGCGAACCCTGGTCCCGGCAATTATCGCCCCATCGAGTGCCTCCGCGATGTCAGCCGAGGGGTTTGTTTTGCGACCACCATAGGCCTCAAATCCAGTCAGAAGCATATCAGGATCAATCCAACGAAAACGGGCTGTTGATTTCGCAAATTGTCTTATTCATGCCCTCTAGCGCAGGCAAGTCTCCAAGCAAGAAATGCCAGCGTAAGGTAATTGGGCATTATCCAAAGTGAGACTATTCGTGACAGCCTGATTGCCTTGATAGGGCGAGCCGTTGAGATTTTGGGATCATTTGCTCCGACAGTCTGATCGGCTTGCGCGCCTTCTCTAGGGAATATCCGGACGCAATAAACCGGATTGTCCCGTCGTCGCCGTCATTGAGACAAATTGCCCATTCGAAGCAAACATAGTCCCCGCGTTTGATTATTGGCTCATCGGATCGTTCAATACGATCAATTGGGATTGGGTTTGCGCCCCCACCCAAGATGCGGCATCGGATACTGATTTCGCTAACATCGTGGAAGCTGAGCGTGGCTTCTGCAACGTCGAATTCGTACCCATCTTTGCTGGACTTAACCCAATCGGTGATGTGATCGATATCCAGGATCAGTTCGCTTTCCCAGTTGTCATCATCGACGTCTACCGGAATAAATTGGATTGCATGAATGGTATCATCATGAAACTGATGATCGATGTTCGCGTGACGGTCTTTGGACACCATGGCCTCCAGCTCTAACGTTTCCAGCCTGATTGAAGCAATCCAGTCTGCCTTTGAAGGCAATGAAATGCCATCGGATGATGAGCTTTTGCATCCAGACTGCATGGATGATGTTGATGTTCTTGAATTTTATGGGGGTGTTCGCTGGCAGGACATGACCGATGAAAATGTAGTCTACAGCTATGCCGCTCCGACAGCCTTCAGTCCGATTGCCTTTCGCTACTATTTGCCAGCCTATTTGATCTGGACCCTGAACAACGCTGAGAGCGTTGAAGTTGCGGGCGAGAGTATTTTGTTGGCGCTCGATCCCGGCACCGAAAAAGAGCTGTTACATGATTTTAGGAAGTCAAAGTTTGACCTGCTGACGAGAGACCAGGTCGAGGCAGTGAAAGTATTCCTTTGGCATTTTGAGGACCATTCGGATCTCGGACCCTTCGCCCAGACCGCTTTGGTTAATTACTGGATCGATGCCTGACTTCGTGATTACTTGCAATTAATTGCACGCAGAAATGCGCAGCAGGTATTGGACCTAATCCCACATCACCAACAGGTCAGGCTCGATGCCGCGCATGCGGACATGACAGCGATACGCTGATCGTCGGTGGCGCGATGCCGCATTCGCTTTGGCTCAATGGTCGCCGGACGAACAAGCTATCGACATGATTACGGAGATGGATGACTAAACAAGCGCGACCGCTTCTGGCGGTTTTGATCGACGCTGAAAATGTTCCCGCGAAATACGCCGAGGCGATCTTGAAGGAGGTCTCCTACAGGGCACCTTTAAGGTGCCTCTGTTGCCCAGTACCTGAAATCATCTTTGACTTTTTGGCCTCGTGCAAGTGCTCAAATGCTATCGCATGAGGGATGCATCAGCTTCTAGGAGGAGACGGTTCCCCTTCATGGCTATCGGGGAAAATCAGGCTGGATTTTTGGAAAATAGGGCCTTTAGTTTGGGCGATTTCCACTGGTAAAAACCTAAGATAAAATTTCTTGTCGATTTCTGCGGTTTCATGCCGATTAACGGATTAAGGCTCGAGCGCT
>JAHEHW010000450.1 GCA_024639745.1 Salaquimonas sp.
GGCCTATTCCGTGGCAGGATGGTTGGAAGATGTGCAGACTGTCCTGTCAGAACATTTCAAAGATGGAAGTCTTCCGGTTTTTTGCGGTGGAACCGGGCTCTATTTCAAGGCATTGACGGCGGGTCTTTCGGAGATTCCCGCGATTGATCCGGCCATTCGCGAAAAATATCGTGAGCTTGCGCTTCGGGAACCGGACGGACTGCACGGTTTGTTGCGTGACAAGGATCCCGAAAGCCATGGCGTTTTGAGACCCGGTGATCGTCACCGCATTATTCGCGCGCTTGAAGTTGCCGACAGCACCGGCAGGCCCATCGGCTGGTGGCAGAAGCATCCGAGCGAGCCAAGGATCGATACCGAAAGCAGCCTCAAGATTCTGCTTCTGCCGGAGCGTCAGGCCTTGCGGAAACGCATTGGCGAACGATTTTACAAGATGGTCGAGGCTGGTGGCGTTGCCGAAGGCGAAAACTTCCTGAAGCTGGGCCTTGATGAAAGTCTGCCGGCGATGCGGGCGATCGGGGTGCCGCATTTGGCGTCTTATCTGCGTGGCGAAACCAGTCTTGATGAAGCCATCGAGGCGGCCATTATTGCGAGCAGGCAATATGCAAAACGCCAATCGACCTGGTTCCGGAATCAGCTTGGAAGTGACTGGCAGATTTTCGAAAATGCCGAGAGCGCTGTGGAGACCGTTTTGACCCAACGTTAACGCTACCTTTTAAGCGCGCTTTGGGGGCTTCTTGCTAGCTTTTTGAAAATGGGGAGCAGGCTCTTGCTGCCGATACTACCGGGACGGGACCCACAGCCGGATGGAGAAAAAGCTAGACCGACAGATCGAAGGGCACCCTGCCCTTGTGAATACTTCGCTTTTTTCCATTGCCGCAGTGTTGCTCGCTTACGCTCTTTATCTAACAGTTTATGACTGGCAAACCTTCACGCTGAAGGGGAACTTAACGTTCTCCTAAGGCCAAAAATTCCTGGTTTATGGCTTGGGATGCTGCCTGGCAGGACTTGTATTCTCGGTATGGGTGGTCTCTCCGACTATGAAGCGGAGCAAACAGGAATGATTCAAAATGGACTGCCGTGCATAGAGCCTCCAAAAGCAGGCTACGACCGATCCGCTCACCGGTATGCCCAACCGGCGCCATTTCGAAGAAGCGCTCAAAGGACACCTCAGGGAGTTCAACAAGCTGGGCGCTATGCTTGGTCTGCTGATCCTCGATTTAGATCATTTCAAGAGCATAAACGACAATTACGGCCATGACGTCGGCGACCTGGTGTTGAAGGAAGTGGCCTTGCGGATGCGGGCAATCAGCCCTGAGCACGACGTGGTCGCGCGGCAAGGTGGCGAGGAATTCGCCGTTATCACGCCGTTTGCCAACCGCGAACAGCTTTTGGGCATCGCAGAGCGCTCTCGTAGAATAGTTGAAGCGCTAAATATAGAGACCGGGAATGTTGTCATTCGCCCAACGGTATCGATCGGCGTGGCGACCAATCAAGGCGGCGTCGACAATATCAACGATATCTTCAATGATGCCGACCGGAAGCTCTGTACCGCCAGGAACAATGGCCGTAACCGGGTCGCGGCCTGAAGGTTATTTCGTCATTCAACAAATCGCGTGACCCGTGCGACACCGACGCTGCAACACGGCCGCATTAATTGTTGACGTAATAGCGGCAGGCGGATATGTTCCGCGGCGCTAAAGGGAGTAGATTCCATGAACTGGAACATTCTAGTGGTGAGATGCGCATGTGCGTGACGGGTTGGTAAACCCGTCGCTTCGGCGGCGCATGTGTGACAGGGCCCAGACGAGGCCCTTTTTTATTGCCTGAATTCTGCGCAAGGCGTTGTTGGGCAATTCATTTTGAGTGAGGGCTGCGATCTGGATGACGCGGCCTTTTAAGCAGCGGTCTTCAAGGGCCGAAAGAGACGAGAAGACGAGACAATGAGCACAACAAAGACATTGACGGGCGCGGAAATGGTCATGCAGGCGCTGGTTGATAATGGTGTCGACACTATATTCGGATACCCGGGTGGCGCCGTCCTTCCGATCTATGATGAGATATTCCAGCAGGACGAGGTCAAGCATATCCTGGTTCGTCACGAGCAGGGCGCCGGCCACGCAGCGGAAGGATATGCTCGTTCGACCGGTAAGACGGGTGTCATGTTGGTAACATCCGGCCCCGGCGCGACCAATGCGGTCACGCCCCTTCAGGACGCGCTGATGGATTCTATTCCGCTTGTTTGCATCACCGGT
>JAHEHW010000451.1 GCA_024639745.1 Salaquimonas sp.
CAGGCTCGTTACCGGTTCGGCCCTGTTCGGAATCGGTTGGGGGATCGCAGGCTTCTGTCCGGGCGGCGCGATACCCGCGCTGGGTCTCGGCTATAAAGAAGCGTTTCTATTCGTTCTGGCCATGACAGTCGGTATCCTGATCGCCCGCCAGTTCAACAACCGCATGCTTATGACCGTCCGCGCCTGAGACGTGATCAGAGAGTTTCAAAGGAGAGAAAAATGAGCAATTACCCTGTCGAAATGTTGAAAAAGCCAGAGGTCACCGCGTTTTTCGATGAAGCCACCAACACGATAAGCTATGTCGTGAAAGATCCCGACAGTCAGTCCTGCGCGGTTGTCGATTCAGTCATGGACATCGATTATGCAGCGGGCCGTATTTCCTACGAGCACGCCGATCAGATCATCGACTACATCCGCAAGAACGACCTGAAGCTGGAATGGATTATCGAGACCCATGTTCATGCAGACCACCTCTCGGCAGCTCCTTATATCCAGGAGAAGCTCGGCGGCAAGCTCGGCATCGGTGAAAACATTCTAATCGTTCAAGATACCTTCGGGAAAATCTTCAACGAAGGCACCGAGTTCCAGCGCGACGGCTCACAGTTCGACCGACTGTTCAAGGACGGCGATAACTATCAGATCGGCAACCTGCCCGCATTTGCCATCCATACGCCTGGCCATACTCCGGCCTGCATGGTGCATGTCATCGGCGATGCCGCCTTTGTCGGCGATACCCTGTTCATGCCGGATGGCGGCTCCGCACGCGCCGATTTTCCGGGCGGTGACGCAGCAACACTCTATGACTCGATCCAGAAAGTGCTGGCACTGCCAGATGATATGCGCCTGTTCATGTGTCACGACTATGGACCGAACGGCCGCGAGATCCGGTGGGAAACAACCGTCGGAGAAGAAAAAGCGCACAATATTCATGTTGGCGAAGGCAAAACCAAGGAGGAGTTCGTCAAATTCCGGACCGAACGGGATGCCCAGCTCGACATGCCGAAGCTGATCATTCCATCCCTGCAGGTAAATATGCGCGCCGGCGAGGTTCCGAAAGACAAGGACGGCCGGCCAATGCTCAAAGTGCCGGTCAACGCACTCTGAGTTGTCCAAGCCTGGTTTCTGACAAAACCCTCGGTTGGCGCGGCTAAAGCGGGGCAGCCGCAAAAATAAGAAAACCGAGTTTTCTAAGATTAGGACAACGCGGCTCCCCTATCCGCAAGCTATTTACGGTGCTGAAGCCACGGCATGCCCGGGAGAAGATCATGGATATCAAACAAATCAACGAGAAGACTGCCGTCGGGGGCCAGATTATGGCTTCTGAAGTCATGGAAATCGCTGCGGCGGGGTTTCGCTCAATCATCTGCAATCGCCCAGACGGGGAAGGCGCAGACCAGCTTTTTTTTGCAGATATCGAGAAAGCGGCAGAATTAGCTGGGCTAAAAAGCCGTTACATCCCTATCGTTTCCTGCAAGGTACGTGACGAGGACGCAGCGGAATTCGGCAAGGCGCTCAATGAACTTCCCAAGCCCGTCTTTGCCTATTGCCGCACCGGAATGCGATCCGCGGCACTCTGGTCTCAACAGGCCGCGGCGAAAGGCGGCGCTCTGCCCGACATTCTTAGTTCGACGAAAGCGGCCGGATTCGACATGTCCGGCGTCGTCCGCCGCATCGCAAGCGGCGGCAAGGAATGGATGGCAAAACCCGAGATCGTCGGCTGACGGTAACAAGAAGACCCAAAGCCCCGACTCCACGATTATAGGGGCGGGCGTATCCGAACGAGATCAAGAATGGCTCGAAACAGACCGAACGGCTTGACACGCTATTTGCCGATATTGACCTGGGGGCGAACCTATAACCGCGAGACGCTCGGGAACGACCTGCTGGCTGCGGTCATCGTGACCATCATGCTCGTGCCGCAATCGCTAGCATACGCGCTCCTCGCCGGCCTGCCAGCGGAAGCTGGGATTTACGCCTCAATCCTGCCGATCATTCTCTATGCCATTTTCGGAACAAGCCGGGCGCTTGCGGTCGGTCCTGTGGCGGTGGTCTCGCTCATGACGGCGGCAGCAATCGGGCGCATTGCAAACCCTGGAAGCGCCGAGTATTTCGCTGCCGCCCTGACGCTTGCCTTTCTCTCCGGCCTGTTTCTGATGCTACTCGGCGTATTGAAACTTGGTTTCCTTGCGAATTTCCTCTCGCACCCCGTCATCTCTGGCTTCATCACGGCCTCCGGAATCCTGATCGCAGC
>JAHEHW010000452.1 GCA_024639745.1 Salaquimonas sp.
TCCATGCATGTAGTCAGTCCTAGTCGGGCTGTTTCGCCTTGGCGGCTTGCCAGAGCATTTCCATTTCATCGAGTGAGGCCTGCTCAGGTGTTTTCCCGGCATCGGAAAGACCATTTTCCATGAAATTGAACCGCTTGCGAAACTTGGTATTCGTCCCGCGCAAGGCGATCTCAGGATCAATATCGAAATGACGGGCCAGATTTACGACCGAAAACAGCAGGTCGCCAATTTCGTCTTCGATCCGATGGCGGTCACCGGCTTCCGTTTCCTCTTTCAGCTCGGACAGTTCCTCTTCTATCTTGTAAAGTACCAGCCGGTAATCGTTCCAATCAAAACCGACCTTGCCGGCTTTTTTCTGAAGTTTCAGCGCAACGAGAAGCGCGGGCAGCGTTTTGGGAACATCCGCGAGTATCGAGGTGTCAGCCCGTTTGGGGGGAAGCCCCTTTTCCTGCCGCCGTCTTGCGTCTTCCGCTTGTTCCTCTGCCTTGATGCGCTCCCAGGTGCCTTTTGCCATTCCTGATGCAGAATATTGGTCGGCGGTGACATCCTCGCTACCGAAAACGTGAGGGTGGCGCCTGATCATTTTCGCCGTGATGCCCTCGACAACGTCGCCGAAATCAAAAGCGCCTTCCTCTTCCGCCATCCGCGCATGGTAAACGGATTGAAGGAGCAGATCACCCAGTTCCAGGCGCAGGTCATCCATGTCATCGCGTTCTATCGCATCGGCGACCTCATAGGCCTCCTCGATCGTGTAGGGAGCGATGGAGCGGAAATCCTGCTCAAGATCCCAGGGGCAGCCAGTTTGGGGCGTGCGTAGCGCTGCCATGATTTCAAGCAGCCGATTGATATCACGAGACGGTTTCATGGTCCGCTTGTGAAACGTTTTCGCGTGACTATCAATCGTCGCTCAGGAAATCCTCGACAGACAGCCCCGATTTCTTTGCTTCCAGGTAGTCATCCGTCGTTCTGGCCTTGTTGGGATTGGCTATAGCAAATGGATCGTTACCGTTTTGCGCAAGAACTTCGAGCCGGCAATTATCGCACATGGTCAACAAGGCGGAATTGCGCTCGGATGCAAACATCCGATGCACACCCGCCAATTGCGCGCTGATACGTTCAATTGTGGACTTTGCCGCGAATGGTGTGCCGCAACGCGTGCATTCGAACGGTTCTTCTTCATAAAGAGTCACGGGTTGCATCGCCGACGGCGTGAAATTGTAACGCGGCTCAAGTGAGATAACCCCTTCGGGGCAGGTTGAAGCACAAATTCCACATTGGACACAGGCATTTTCGACGAACCGAACCTGCGGCTTGTCGGGGTTGTCGCGCAATGCGTCGGCAGGGCAGGATGCAGCGCAGGCAAGGCAGAGCGTGCAGCCTTCGGTGTCGACGTTTATCCTGCCATATGGCGCGGATGCATTCAGCGATATGACTTCGGGAGCCGATTTTGAACCTGCCGCTAGCGCGGAAACTGCCGCCCGAGCGATCTCGCGGGAATTGCCAAGAGCAACGAAGGGTTTGGCTGCTATCGGTTTTATGGTTTTCACATTCTGAATGGTCTCTCCGACCGCATCAGGATCACTTTCGGAAATTAACGTCACACGGCCATCCGTCAGGCCAAGTCCTTCACAGAAAGCATCGAAAAGTTCGATTTCCAGCCGCGCGGCTTCATATTCTGCGTCGCGGTGGGGATTTGCGAGGATAACGATTCTCGAAAAACCCGCGCCGAGTGCAGCGGACAGTAATGCGTGGCCGACGCCCGAAGTGCTGTGCATTTCGTAAGGGATGGCATTTTCCGGCAATCCCTTGCCGAAGCGCGCGAGCGCGTTGATCAGCTCAAGGCCCTGGTTTGCATCATGCAGCAAAAGGATCGGGCTTTTACCGCCGGCCTCGAGATAGGTCTTGGCCAGCATCTGAATGTCGGAGATCTGGTCTGCCAATCCGGTGTATTCATAGCGGACTGCGCCCGTCGGACAGTGCGCGGCGCAATTGCCGCAACCGCCACATATATCGGTGTCGACCAAGACCCCGTCGCCATCCGGCGAAATCGCCCCGGCGGGGCAGCTGTCTAGGCAGTTGGTGCAGCCTACCTTGCCGGAGCGGGCATGGGCGCAGATATCGGCGTTATAAGAGACGTAAATCGGTTTTTCAAACTGGCCCACCGCAGCTGAGGCCTCAAACGCTTCTCGCATTACGGCTACCGGATTTCCGGGGTCTGCCCTGAAATAGCCATCGCGTTTTTCGTGGTG
>JAHEHW010000082.1 GCA_024639745.1 Salaquimonas sp.
GCTGACAAGCTGACCGTCATGGATCGGTCGTTTGTCGTCATTCCTGGCAAGGCTGCTCAGACCCGTTCCTGGTACATAAGCGTAGAAAGCAGCCAGTAGCTGTTCGCGATAGCGATCCCGTTCCTGCATCAATTCGTGCCTGGCGCCGGGAATCATAAGACAGGAACCGGATCGCAGCCGCCTTCCAAGGTGCTCGGCGGCAATGTTTCGAACAACCTGATCGTTTCCGCCGCATATCATCAGTGTCGGAATATTGATCCGCTGATGGAAATCCGGATCGTTTACCTTGCGCATCGCACGGCAGGCTGCGTAAAGCCATGATGCGGTCGGGCCGCCAATGGTAAGATCGCGAAAATCCTCTGCAAATCTGGAATTTCGAGTGAAACGGGAATGGTCCGACGTTATCCGGTTGCCCTTGAATGGACGATTTTCGTTGGGTGTCGCGCCGCCGGTAATGTAGCTGTCTCCGAGTCCTGCAACATGCAACGTTCCCGAGAGCCATTCGATTGCTTTTTGGGGAATCGGGATGGCAGCGAGTTCCAGCAAAGGGGAACAGAGGACCATGCGCCGGATTCGATTGACGAATTGCGGAGCCGCGAGCAGAGAGACGAGCGCACCGGTTGAATGAGCAAAAATGTAGAAAGGCGCACGGCAGTCAGGTAGGCCGACCCCGTTCATCACTGTTTCAAGATCAATGATATATTGATCAAAATGCTCGACAAAGCCCCGTCTTCGATCGTGCAGGAGTCGATCGGAACCGCCCTGACCCCGCCAATCGAAGGTCAATACGTCGAAACCATTTTCGCGGAGATCGCCAACCGTTTCGTAGAGTTTTTCGATATACTCGGCGCGCCCATGCAGAAGCAGAACGGTTCCCTTGCAAGGCGGCAGGGTAGTCTGCCAGCGGGCGTAGCGCAGGGTGATGCTGTCAGGTGTTTCTACCGTGCCCGAAATAGCGTTTTCCGGCATCGGATTGTAATCCGGATTAGCCAGATCCCAGGGTTTTTCCTCGACCGTTCCTGTTGTGAGCATGGCTTGCCCCAAATCTCCTGTCATAAGGCTGATTACACCAAAGCCAATCCCTCAGAAAGGCGCTATTTCGCAGGTCTTGAATCTGCAATTCCCGATTCCCATTTCATTGGTGCGGGCGCCAAAGGGTCCGCAACCGGTGGCAAATCGCCAAAGAAGGGATTTGCCGATGACCATAACGCAACTGTCGCTTCAAGGAGGACGTCTTATGCGTACTGTTGATTTTGCTCCGCTCTACCGTTCAACCATCGGTTTCGACCGTTTGTTTTCGATGCTCGACAACATGAATGGGAACGAGCAGGCGCAGACTTATCCCCCCTATAATATCGAACGTACGGGTGAAAACACCTATCGCATCTCGATGGCTGTTGCGGGCTTCAGCGAAGATGATCTTTCGATCGAATCGAAGGAACATACCCTGACGGTGAAGGGCGAAAAAACAGAACAGGAAAGCGAAGACGGTCGTGAAGTCCTGTTCCGTGGCATCGCAGCCCGTTCGTTTGAGCGCCGCTTCCAATTGGCCGATCATGTCGAGATCCGTTCGGCGGAACTCGAAAACGGCTTGCTCCATATCGATCTCGTCCGCGAAATTCCGGAGGCAATGAAGCCCCGCAAGATCGAGATCGGCAAGTCCGTTAACAAGAACGGAAAGGTCAAGCAAATCGAAGCGTAAGCCTGTCTGTCTCAGACAACAGCGTCAATCTTTCCAAGCGTTCCGTCCGCGGGGCGCTTTTTTCTTGCTTGATAACGGGACCATAAAAGATGATCCAGCGAGATCGCGCCAGCGCCTTTCAGGATCAAAAACGATAACAGGAAAACCCACATAGCGCGCTGATCCAGAACAAGCCCTGTAGCGTGCCGGTCGAACAAGGCTCCTATCGTTTCGGCATCGACCTTGTGAACGAAAATGTCCACCCAAGTCTGAACGGCAATGAAAATGACCATGCCGATCGAGGCAATACGGGTGAACAGGCCGATGATGATCAAGGCCGGCAAAACAAACTCCATATAGGTGCCGAGAAACACGATCGCGTCGATGATAAAGGGAATAGTCGCCGTATCGAAATCGTAGGCCATCATGCCTTCTTCGCCCAGGATCTGGAAATAAGCGCTGTCGCTTACCGTGAAAAAGCTTTCGCCGACCTTTGTCAGCGCGGAATTCCAGTAGTACAGGGCAAGCACCGCAAGGAATGTGATCCGCGCCAGCAGGCCAAGCAGCCATTTGTCGGCCCAACTTGAAAGAAGTCGGAAGGTGCTGTGATGCAGGCTTGTAAGTGCGTATATCGTTTTCATTTTGCCGCTCCTTTTGTTGGGTCTGTCACTTCTTCATTCGTTATGCGGACGGCTCACGCCTGAAAGCATCCCGGTCCGAAGCATCAGGGAGATTGCGTTTTGCGGTTGAAAATCCGCATCATATTCCACGGCGTTTTCGATCGCGGAGCCCAATGTTTCGCCAGCGATGATGTCTGCCAAGAAAGCTGTTTCGGCGTCGCTTTCGACGGTTACTGTCATGACTGAATGAAAAGGGCGCGTGATCAGCATGGTTTGCGAGCTGGCAAGATCGAGTCCGTGTACAGGCCAACACTCCCGAGCGCCAAACAAATCCCCTACCGGATATCTGGAAACCGCCAACCGCGTTGCCGGATGGGTGAGGAAAATAAGTCCGGCAACCTGCTTTGCCGGAATCGATGAAAAGGCTTCCGGGGCTAGAGGCTCTTCATCGCGCGCATGATAAGCCTCCAGCCACATCCGCTCCGCCAATGCCAGGTCTGCCAGAAATAACGATTTCTTCAGAGGGGCGTAGTTTTTGAGGAAGCTGGGAAACTCTTTGCCGAATGCCTGCATCATCGCGGTCTTTGGCGGGTATAGAGCGATGAAATCGCGGGCAATGCGGGAGAAGTTCTGTTCTCCCGCGATTGCGCGAACAGACGGAAAAGCGTCGCCCAGGGCTTCCAGCAAACTTAGTACGACATTGTTCCTGTAGATGTCGAAGCGCTTTTGTGAAGCTCCCTTCTGGGTGATCTGAGCGGGGACGGGTGCAAGCGGGTCGAACAAGGCAGCGGCAAAGGCGTCATGTTCCAATTTGTCTTCGATCTGAACCGAACTTTCAGCTTCGATGGATCCAGTCATGATTAGGCTACCTGCTGATCTTTGATGGATTTAAGGACATCGTCGAGCTTGGATTGCGCGCGTCGGGCTTCGTTTGCCAGCACTTCCCAGGTTGGGACATCGTTGTCCCACTCGACGAGGCTTGGCAGCGGACCGGTGCGCTGCAAAACGCGTTCGAAAAGTGCCCAGACGGATGACGCAACCGGGCGGTCATGGGAATCGATCAGGAGCGGCTGGTCAAGATTATCGGCATCCGTAGCGTGTCCGGCGAGATGGATTTCACGAACTTTGTCGAGCGGATATGCATCGATATACGCTTCCGGCGAATAGCCGTGATTGATCGCAGAGACATAGACATTGTTCACGTCGAACAGCAGACCGCAGCCGGAGCGAAAGGCAATTTCCGCCATGAATTCGAACTCCGACCAGTTCGATTCATTGAAGGTGACATAAGTGGAGGGATTTTCGATAAGAATCTGCCTTCCGATCGTCTCCTGTACCTGGTCTATGTGACAAACCACCCTCGCCAGCGTTTTGCTGGTATAGGGCAGGGGCAAAAGATCGTTGTAGAAAACGTTGTCATGGGTCGACCATGCTAGATGCTCTGAGACGAGGCCTGGCTGATACCGATCGACAACCGCTCTGAAACGCGCAAGATGATCGCGATCAATTCGATTCTCGCCGCCGATCGACATGCCGACGCCATGGACGCTCACAGGATATCCCTCACGGATTCTCGAGAGCTGAGAATGTGGCAGGCCACCACCACCCATATAGTTTTCGGCGTGTATCTCGAAGAAGCCGATGTCGGCCTTGGTTGCAAGAATGGTTTCGACGTGCTGCGGTTTCAGGCCGATGCCAGCTTTTGGAGGGACTGGTGAAGGACGGAACGCAGAGGGAGCAGGCGGCCCTGATAAAATCGTATCCATCATGATAGTGCTCCCTCCGGTTTTATCTGTGTTCAGGATGGCAGATTGCGGTCGAGCGGTTCGCTCGAACCCTTCAGTTTTTCGCCGTTGACGTCGATAACGATTTCATCACAAGCGTCTGCCTCGACATATTTCCAGGCATTGCCCTGATAATCGACGGTCGATGTTCCGGCGCAGGTTGTGCCGGGACCAGCAGCACAATCATTCTGTCCTGCCTCGGCGACGCCATAGCACTTTATCTTCGCAGCATGGGCGGGCGTGACCGAGGCCGACATTGCAAGCGCGGCGGTCAGGGCGCCGGCAATCGTTGCGGCAGTTTTGGGTGACGGGTTTTTCATTAAACACTCCTCTCGTTTAAGCGTTAACCGGCGAGGCATATGCGCCGGCCGGTGGAGCGAACTGTGGCAGGAGGTTTGCATCAAATGGAAATCAATAAAGCGTCATGGCTTGTGAGCCGATCTGCACAATCACAAGGAAAAGACTAAGCGCAAATGTGTGAAGTAAATATCACCGCTTTGAGGAAAACGTTATTATTTCAATTGCTTGCTGATGAAGTTCGACATTTGCTGCGGCGATCACGCGCCCGCCATACAAGTCTCGATGTCCACGCCAATTCGTAACGATACCACCGGCATTCTCGATTAGGGGAACGAGCGGGAGAATGTCATAGGGGCTCAAGTCGGCCTCAACGACCAGTTCGATATGGCCAGCAGCCAGCATGCAGTAAGCATAACAATCGAACCCGTACCGGGTCAGACGCACGTTTTGAGCGACTGCCGTGAACGCCTCCAGGTTTTCATGTTCGAACATTTCCGGTGCGGTCGCCATCAGGATCGCCTGGTCAAGGGAATTGGTGTTCGAGGTTACCAGTTCGTCCCGGTTACCTGCCTGTTCATGCCAGGCAAGCCCGCCCGTGGAAATAAAGAACTCGCCAGTGAAAGGTTGATGCATCATGCCTGCGATCGGTTCGCCGTTCCGGAGAAGGCCGATCAACGTTCCCCAGCTTGGCAAGCCTGCGATAAAGGAACGCGTGCCATCAACAGGATCGACGATCCAGCAATACTCCGAATCGATATTGCTGCTTCCGGTTTCTTCTCCGATGAAACCGTGGTCGGGGAATACCATTTCGATATGGGCGCGGATTGCTTTTTCCGCCTGCCTGTCAGCCTCGGTTACAGGGTCAAATCTTTTTCCGGCCAGGGTGCCTGCCTTGTCGTCAACCGAGGGTTTCGATCTGAAACGCGGAAGCGTTTCCAGCTGAGCGAGGGCCGCAATTTTTTTCAGTTCGGCTTCGATATCTGAAGGGGTCAATGGGGTCTCTTCCTCACTCTGCCGCCAGCGGCATGGTGGCGAAGAGATTGTCGCTTCCAAGTGTCATGAGGGTCGAAACAAACCGGTTTAGATCGCGCTGGAGAATCGCAAAACCATCATGCTTGCGGATCGCTACTTCATCCATATAGAGAGCCCGGTTGATCTCGACCTGGATGGCATGAAGACCGTTAGAGGGACGACCATAATGCTCAGTTATGAACCCACCCGCATAGGGTTTGTTTATCGTGACCGAATAGCCGAGTTCGCGCAGGATTTCCGCGGCGAAAGCCGTAAGGTCGCGTGCGCAACTTGTGCCGTAACGATCCCCGAGCACGAAATCGGCTCTCAGCGTACGCCCAATTCCCGGATATCCCGGATTGCTCGATGACGGCATGGAATGACAATCGATCAGAACGCCGTAGCCATTTTTCATAAGCGCTTCTGCCAGCAGCCCCCGCAAGGCGGCATGATAAGGTTTATAGACCTCCTCTATTCGGGCAAGCGCATCTGCCACGCTCAAGGGTGCAGCATAAATAGGCTTGTCTTCGGAGACAATGCGCGCGATCGTGCCTAACCCGCCAGCCACGCGCGCTGAACGCGTATTGACATAATCCGGCAGTCTTTCCGAGAACATGGTCGGGTCGAATTCATAAGGTTCGCGATTTACGTCCAGCCAAGCCCTGGGAAAATTGGCAGCCAGCAATGGCGCGCCAAGCGCCGTCACGTTGGAAAACAATTCGTCGACAACAAAATCTTCGGATTGACGAAGTTCCGATGCGTCCAAGGCGGAAAGACTGGTAAACCGCTCGATATAATGCCGTCCCGAATGCGGAGAATTGAAAACGAACGGACCCGCCGGTTCTCCCGGTTGGCTGAGTTCAAACGGAGCCTGTTTGTAGTCGGTAATCAAACTGCGGGACTTTCGAGAAAACTGCGTGATCTGCAAATTGCCAAGCGATTGCGATCAAGTCAATTTTAGGGCGCGAGTCGGCATTGGTTCTTCCAGTTTCATATCTTGTTTACCATAATTGTGTCTATTGGTGACATTGCCTGTTGGCGAATTCCGTATTACGCGTTTTGCTGAAGCGTGAGGGACGTTTGAGATGAACAAGATACTGCTTGCAGAAGATGATGAGGACATGCGCCGCTTTCTCGTAAAGGCGCTCGACAAGGCAGGCTATCGGGTTGTCGATTTCGACAATGGCGCAAGCGCCTATGACCGCCTTCGTGAAGAGCCTTTCAACCTGCTGCTGACGGATATCGTAATGCCGGAGATGGATGGTATCGAACTCGCTCGCCGCGCGACCGAGATCGACCCTGATTTGAAGGTGATGTTCATTACAGGCTTTGCCGCTGTTGCGCTGAAACCTGATTCGGATGCTCCGAAGGATGCAAAGGTCCTCTCGAAGCCGTTTCATCTCAGAGATCTCGTGAATGAGGTCGAAAAGATGCTGGCTGCTGCCTGAACGAGCCTTTGTTCGGCCTGAATTCATCAAGTTGACTTTTTTTGGAGAGCGGAGGCGCTAAGACCGCTTGACGGCAAAACGCTTTCGTGTTGTACCCGTCTTCGCCGTCAGGCCGACCCGACCCGCACTGGGGCAGCAACTTACCCGACGGATTTAATGGGCGATTAGCTCAGCGGGAGAGCACTACATTGACATTGTAGGGGTCACTGGTTCAATCCCAGTATCGCCCACCATTTTTCAGCCATTAATATCAATAACTTACTGGGTTATCTCCGAAAAGCCTAGGACGGATAAATCAGCTGTGGTCACACTGAAAGGTCTTTTATGGCTTCAATCCGGAAAGGAAATGGGAAATTTCAGGTTTAAATAAGAAGAAACGGTTTTCCAACAATCGCC
>JAHEHW010000453.1 GCA_024639745.1 Salaquimonas sp.
CTTGCGCGGGACTCGCGGTAACTGCAACCAAAAGAAGTATCAGGGCAAAAGCCCCGGCTATCGGATCAAATACTCTCATCGCGGTAAATAACTTTCTCAAATTTTTCCTTAGCAGGCCTCAATGTCATTTTAATCGGGAGAATTGGTCGCGATGATCGCGGCCTCGTAGTCCGGGATACTATCACCAAGCGAATCGATAAGCGGTCCAAGGTGCCGCTCAAACCGACGCTACTTTCCCATGCCGGTTTGGTAGACTGGCTGGCGAACTTGACCCGCGGACAATGTCTTCACAGCGCTTTTTCCCAAATTGCGATCAAGAACGGAATCTTCCCATTTCAAATCAAGGAAATCGATCAGATTTTTGCAGCTCTGTTCAAAATTGGTGACGAGGACCTCGTAACGAACATCTAATATCTGATTTGGCAAAATAGCCCGCCAATAAGCCATGATATCCTCATAAAGACGGTAATATCGCCCAAGGCGCGCAAGATCGGTTTTGTAGTAATTGTGAGCCGGTGTCATTCCATGAGTGTAAATTGATGCACAGGTGTCCAGCGGATGTCGCCTGCAGTGGATGAATTTCGCCTGAGGAAAAATGAGCTGAATCAGTCCGATATTCATGAAATTATGTGGCATCTTGTCGGTAAAACGCGTGGCGTAATCTACAAAAGCTTTGGCACCTTCCGCATAACCCTTGGCCATCGCTTTCACGTCACGAATCTCAAGGCTCTGCATCGCTTCGGCGAATTCGCCCCGTTCAGCATTCAACAGACCTCGCCGAAAAAGCATGTCTTCAATCAGAGGAAGTTCGCCGCCCGATGTGATTTTGGAATGGGCTGATATTATACTGTCGACCAAAGTCGTTCCAGAGCGTGGCATGCCTATGATGAAAATCGGTCTATGGGCGTTGACTCCCCAGCTTCGACGTTCTTCCAGAAACTCGACCGTGAAAGTCTCCTTGTTTCGATCGAAATTGCGAGCGATATCCGGTTCATTTTTAGGTCGACGAAAATCATTTGCCTTCTTGTAGTATTCAAAGGCTCGATCATATTCTCGATTATCCTCAAATGCCTTTCCCGCACCAAAATAAAGGCCGGAAGTATAAAAATCAGGCTTGTTATTGTTAGCTGACACCGCCTTTTCAACGGCCGCAATATACTTTTCCAGATCCTCTCCATCGAATTTGTGAACGCTGGAGAGACTGTAGAGCGCCAAGGCGTGGGTAGGCTCTAAGTCGAGGGCCCGACGATAGCATGCTTCGGCTCTTTGATTATTACCCAGATAGGTATGACAATTGCCGATTTGAAAGATCAGTTCAGCATTTTCACCCGCTATTGATATTGTTTTCTCGAATGCTGTGATGGCTGTTTCCGGATCGCCGGCTCCATCGAGTACTTCGGCGCGAAGATGCCAGCAGCGAGGGTCTTGAGGACGTAGATCGGTTGCGCGTTTCGAGCAGGTTTTAGCCAGGGGAAAGTCCCTAAGATCAAGTGCCAGTTTTCCGATCCAAAGCAGTAATTCGACGTCTTCCTTTTTCAGTTTGAGCGCCTTTTTCAGATATTCCAAGGCCGCACTGAGGTTGCCGCCAGTCTGGTTTAGCGAAGCGCCGCTCAACAGCGCATCCAGGTTGCGAGGGTTGGATTGTATGGCAGCCTCAACGCGCTCCATGAATTGAACGCGTTGCTGCGGGTTGAGCCTGGCTGCTTGCTGCAATGGTATCATGTTTAATTCTCGGCAGTCAGCGCGGCAAGTTTCGCCTCATAATCTACTGCTTCCTCTGCGAGAACATCAATCAATTCAGGAAGGTGCTTTTCGTAATTGCGCCAACGACCGGCTGAGGACTGATACACGGGTTGACGCACCTGCCAGGCGGACAGCGTCTTGACGGATTTCTGAGAAGTCTCGCGTTTCATCACATTGTCTTCCCAATCAAGCCCGATGTGATCGATCATCTTCCGGCTGACGAATTCGGTATTTTCGACCAAATCCTCGTATTGGATCGTCAAAATCTTTCCTGGCAGCACCTCTTGATAATGGCGCATCAGTTGCTTGTATTGAAGGTAATAGAGCCCAAGCCGCCGAAGGTCCGACTTATAGGACATATGGAACTGTCGCATAGAGTTGGTAAAAAGCGAAACGGCGTTATCAAGCGGATGACGTTCGCAGTGGATCAGCTTCGCTTTCGGAAAAAGCAGATGGATGATCCCAAGGCGGACGAAATTGTGGGGCATCTTATCGGTAAAATG
>JAHEHW010000454.1 GCA_024639745.1 Salaquimonas sp.
CTTCTTTTATGTTCGCGCGGAAATTGCCGGATGGTGAGTTAGTTGAATATCATGATCGGAAGGCCATTGAGAATGGTGCGCTTGATGGGCTTGGGCTGGAACTGTTTTGGTTTGAAAGCCTAACAGATGTTTTCTTCATTCATGTTCAGGGATCTGCGCGATTGAACCTGCCAGACGGCTCGGTCAGAAGAATCGGCTATGCTGGAAAAACCGGACATCCATTCACTGCAATCGGCAGATTACTTCTGGAGCGAGGCAAGATCGATCGCGAAGATGTTTCGATGCAAGCCATTCGCGCCTGGCTTGCTTCGAATGCTTCTGAGGCGAAGGAATTGATGTGGGAAAATCGATCCTTCATATTCTTTGCTGAGGTCGAGCATCCAGACCCAGATCTCGGGCCCATTGGCGCAGCCGGGATTCCGTTGACACCGGGCAGATCGCTTGCAATCGATCATACGCTCTACACATTCGGCACGCCGATATGGGTGGCAACGCGGAGGCCGCTTTCCCACGAAAGCAAGCCATATCGCCGCTTGATGGTCGCCCAAGATACGGGCTCGGCAATTGTCGGTCCTGCCCGGGGAGATCTTTTTATCGGGTCTGGTGATGAGGCAGGTGAAATCGCTGGGCGTATCAAGCATGAAGCCGACTTCATTGTCATGTTACCTGCGAAATGATGAGGCGCTGCCATGTCTACAAAACGTGACAGCGATGGAAAGCGCAGAAGTCGGAGGCTGACATCCGAGGAGATGCGATTGTGGAAACGCGTCGAAAGAACAGTGACCCCGATCGAATCGCCACAAGCTAAGCGGAAAATGGAAAAAGACATCGATGATTGGCTCGACAATGCATCGTCTTTTTCTGCGAAAAAAGATCAGATATCGTTGCAAAGGCCTCAGCTAGACCCGTATTATCCGCCAATATCCAAATCTTCCCGATTGAAAGCGCAGCTTAAAGTTGGTGCGATTGACGATAAAACCGCACGCAAGCTGACCAAGGGACGTGTTTCCATCGACGCCAAGATCGATCTCCACGGAATGACCCAGGAACAGGCGCGCCACGCTCTCGCAAGATTCCTGCAGAATGCCTTCTTTTCCGGATACCGAATGGTGCTGGTTATTACCGGAAAGGGCCCGTCAGGTCAGGGCGTGTTGAGACGTCTGGTACCTGTCTGGATCTCCGGACCTGGCCTCGCGGCCTATGTTTCGGGCCAGCGTGAGGCGCATATCACCCACGGGGGCGCTGGTGCGCTTTACTTGAGAATTCGCCGCAATCCTGGTCTTACAGGGGGAAATCGCGACTAATGAGCGAGAGATTGACTCCTTTCGGTACCCGCGTAAGGCAGTTGCGTTCCCAACGCGGTATCACCCAAAAGCAGATGGCGGCTGATCTTGGTGTTACCGCGGCCTATCTTTCTGCGCTTGAAAAGGGTCAGCGCGGGATGCCTACTTGGACATTCGTCCAACGGGTAATTGGCTATTTCAATATCATCTGGGACGACGCCGAGGAATTTCAGGCGCTTGCAGCGATCTCTCATCCGAGAATCACGATCGATACGAGCGGTCTGTCGGCTGAGGCTACAATGCTGGCCAATACGTTGGCGCGCAATATCCAAGATGTTGATGAAAAGGACCTGCAGAGACTGCGGAAAGAAATCGAGTCTCTTTCTAAATCGAGTCAGACAGGCGCTAAACGCTAGCGAATTGCCTGCTGCAGCTCAGGCAGCTTATCGTTGATCAGCCAACCGTAGTAGTTCTCTTCAGGAAGGGCGTTTGGGTTCTTCTGCCGCTTTTCACGCATGGATTCGGCTCTAGTGATTACGTTGCCGAGATTGTACAGCGTAGCGGTAATGCCTGGATTTCCTGAGATATCGACCTTTGCAATGTTACGATAGGCGTCGATTGAAAGCTTGATTACCGCAGCCATATAATCAAGTGTTGAGTCTGGCTCCATGATGGTCTTGTAGACCTCAGGTGCATCATTTATGTCGAGCTTTGGCCTGCCGGTAACCTGATGCACGAGATCATTCACTTTAAGCGCGGTGAGCGGGTTGAGTTGGCCCAAGCCGAAGGTCTGGCCCGCATATAGCGGCTGGAAGAAGACGCGGCCAAACCTGTCGTTCGGCCAGGATTTCCCGCCTGTCGTCTTACCTGCGAATTGCTCGCGCCATATTCGTTCTCGGCAGCTCCAAAGCCTGTAACTATCCTGAAGATCCGCGCATGCAGCGAATTCGGGCCTAGCGA
>JAHEHW010000083.1 GCA_024639745.1 Salaquimonas sp.
CGGATACGCCAGAGAAAGCTTGAAGGCGAAGCGGCGGAGGCCGTCAGGGTTCGTTCGATCAATGCCCGTTTGACGGAAGAAATTCGGGTTCGGAAGGAAACCGAACGCCAATTGCGAGAGATGCAGGATGAACTCATCCTCACCAGCAGATTGGCGGCCCTGGGAAAAATGTCTGCCGCCATCGTTCATGAGGTCAACCAGCCGGTTTCGGCAATCCGGAACTTTGCCTCGAGCGGTCTGTTGCTGCTATCGGGCAAACGCATCGATGAGGCAGGCGAGACGCTTTCTCAGATCAAGGCCATGACCGATCGCCTGGCGGTGATAACTTCTGAGCTTCTCGTCTTTTCGCGAAAGCCGGTCACGCGCCGTCAGCGGGTCGATATCCATCAGGCGATTGAAAGGCTCGCGCGCCAGTTTACGCCCGAACTGGAAGGGGGTGGGATCGCGCTTGTCAACCGTCTTCACCCGTCCCCCATTCTGATTTCCGGTAGCGAAGTCCGGTTTGAGCAGTTGATCGGCAATCTGCTGAGAAATGCGATTGATGCCTGCGGCGATGTAAAAGAGCCCGAGATCGAAATCCTTACCAGGGTCGAGGGTGAAACCTGCGTGCTCGTAATTGCCGATAATGGCTCCGGCATTCCCGAGGGTATTCGCTCGCAACTCTTCGATCCGTTCTTTACCACCAAGCCGGTCGGCAGCGGCGTCGGGCTCGGCCTCGCGCTTTGTTACGCCATTGCCGACGAAGCCGGCGGCCGCATTCAGGTCGAGAATCGCCCGGCCGGCGGCGCCCGTTTCACGGTCCAACTTCCGCTTGCAACCACGAAGGAGAGAGAGGCGGAACTCGTCTGATATCCCATGACCCTGCAGCATCCTGAAGACCCGCCGCAATGCACCGTTTACCTGATCGATGACGACAGGGCGATGGTTCAATCGACCGCTCAGTGGCTCAGCCTCTCCGGGCTGAAAGTGAGAAGCTTTGCCGACCCGGTCAGCGCATTGAAGAGCTTGTCACGCGGCATGGCATGCGTGATCATTTCCGATATCCGAATGCCGCAAATGGATGGCATGGACCTGATGCGCCACATCGTCAGCAAGGATCGCAATATCCCGGTCATTCTGATCACCGGTCATGGCGACGTGCCATTGGCCGTCGAGGCGATAAAGGCCGGCGCCATGGAATTTCTGACCAAGCCTTTTTCGCCCGAGCATCTCCTAGAGATAACCAGGGCGGCGATAAAGCGGCGGATTGAAACCCTCAAATCCGAGGATTACGGCAATCGCTCTAGAAGCGGCGCCTCACAAGCCGGGCGGCAGCCTTCGAGACCTGGGCAGTCGGAGGATACCGCGCTCGCCGAACGGGTCGACCAATACGAAAAGCGCTTGATTCTCGAAAGCCTGTCGCGCCACAGCGGTAACGTGGTCGCTGTCATGGAAGAGCTGGAACTGCCGCGGCGAACGCTCAACGCGAAGATGAAGAAATACGGGATATCCCGCCGCGATGTGCTGGGTTGAGGATCTTGCCGCCTCTTGCATTTCGGCAAATTTCTGCCGAACTTGCCGAAAGGGCCTTTGCTGCTACTTATAACGTGTTAAACCTTTTGGGAGGTACATTATGAGGAAAATGATGAAAGTGGCCATGCTGGCCACGACCGCGCTTGGATTCACGGCAACCAATGTTCTTGCGCTCGAGTGGAACGTTTCGCTGTGGGGCAAGCGTCGCGCCTTTACCGAACACGTTGAGAAACTGGCCGAACTCGTCAGCGAAAAGACCGGCGGCGGTTTCACGCTCAACATTTCTTACGGCGGTCTTTCCAAGAACCGCGAAAACCTCGACGGAATTTCGATCGGCGCTTTCGAAATGGCGCAGTTCTGCTCCGCCTACCACCCGGACAAGAACCCAACGCTAATGGTGCTCGACCTGCCGTTCCTGGGTGTCGAAACGCTCAAGCAGGAGGGTGATCTGGACCTCGCTCTCTATCAGCATCCGGCAGCCGTTGAAGATCTGAAGCGCTGGAACGCGAAAGTCATCATGGCGTCGCCGCTGCCGCAATATAACCTCGCTGGCGTCGGTGAAGCACCGTCCAACCTTGCCGACATGGAAGGTCTGCGCGTGCGTGCGACCGGTGGTATCGGTGAAGCGTTCAAAAAGGTAGGCGCTGTTCCCACCTCCGTTACGTCTTCTGAAGCTTACACCGCGCTTGAATCCGGTGTCGTCGATGCGGTCGCCTTCGCGCCGCATGCTCACCTTTCTTTCCGCACCATTGAAATCGCGGATTGGTGGACGACCAACCTGAACCCAGGCTCGGTCAACTGCCCTGTGGTGGTGAATATCGACGCTTACAACGCGCTTTCGGACGAGCATCGTGAGGCGCTTGATTCCTCGATCCCGGCCGCGATGGACCGGTACTACGAGGCTTATCAGGAAGTCTATGACAAGTGGGGTCCGGCACTCGAGGAAAATGGTGTCGAGAAGGTCACTTTGCCGGAAGAAACTGTGCAGGGCCTTCAGGAAGCCGCGGCGACTCCCGTTCGCGAGGAATGGATTGCTGCCAACAAGGACAGCATCCCGGCCGAAGAGCTGTACCAGTTCGTCAAGGACAAGCTGGCTGAACTGAAGAGCCAGTAATCGACACGGTTGAAATCCCGGGACGCTTGTAAGCGCGTCCCGGGTAACTTGCCGTTAGTCTCCGTAAAAGCCAATATGTAGCTCGCTACGCGTCAGACGCGTAAGCGCGATTGTTGGTTGGCAGCTTTTGAGGGTTCCAGAAATGTCCGCGCATTCCGTCAAGTCCGATGATAGCGCCCGAAGTCGCGCTGATAGATCGCTCTTCAAGCTCGAATCCGTCATGGCGCTTGCCGGGGGGCTGGCCATCCTCGGCGCCATGATCCTGTCCGTGGTCAATATTCTTGGCCGGAAATTCTTAAACTGGCCGGTGCCGGGCTATGTCGCGATCATGTCGCAGATCATGCCCATCATGGCATTCATGGGCATTGCTTACTGTCAGCGCCTCGGCAGCCATATCCGGATGGATATCCTGGTCGGAAAGCTCAAGGGGCGCACCCTGTGGATCGCCGAACTGCTTGGCGTGACGCTTATGCTGATCCTGACTGTGGCTCTGATCTACGGCTCATTCGACCATGCTCTGCGCGCGCTTACCCTGGGCGATACGACGGACGACATGAACATTCCCACCTGGCCGGTGAAGATGCTCGTCCCCATCATGCTGACATTTCTCGCCATTCGCCTGGCGCTTCATATCTGGGCTTACGCCGCAGCAATTGGCGAAGGCGGTGATGAGCCGGTGGCCGTTCCGCTGATCGAGGACGCCGCTACCCAGGCCATGAAGGAAGCCGAGACGGTTTCCGGCATGGACGACGACGACAGCTTGCAGACAGCAAGGGCCGATGGGAGCAAACGCTAATGACTACCATGGAAGTCTGCCTGCTCCTCGCAGGCGTTCTGATACTGCTCGTCGTCATCGGCGTTCGGGTTGCTTTCGCGACGGCGCTTATCGGCTTTATTGGAATGTTCAGCTTCTATGCCTTCGACAAGGGCTATCCGCTGGACCGGTCATTCATCATTACACTGAAGCTTATCGGCCAAATTCCGCATTCGAAGACCGAAAGCCACGTCCTGGCGCTGATTCCGACCTTCATTCTGATCGGTTATCTGGCCTATTTCGCGGGCTTTACGCGCGCGCTGTTCGAAGCGGCCAAGCGATGGGTCGGATGGCTGCCCGGAGGATTGGGTGTGTCGACCGTTTTCGCAACGGCGGGTTTCGCCGCCGTTTCGGGGGCCTCTGTCGCGACATCTGCCGTCTTCGCCCGCATCGCCATTCCGGAAATGCTGAAGGTGGGATACGACAAGCGCTTTGCAGCCGGCGTTGTTGCGGCAGGCGGTACGCTTGCCTCGCTCATCCCGCCATCCGCCATCTTGGTGATCTACGCCATCATTACCGAAAGTTCGGTGGGTAAACTTCTGATGGCCGGTTTTCTGCCGGGTCTGGTATCCGCGCTTATCTATGGTGCGCTGATAGTTCTACTGGCGAAGACCCGAAAGGATCTGGGGCCGCCTGTTAAGGGGTTCACTTGGAAGGAGCGGTTCGAGGCGCTGCCGGGCACGATCCCGATCCTGTTCGTCGTCTTCATCATCATCTATTGCATTTACGCCGGATGGGGGACACCGACCGAAGCCGGGGCTTTGGGTGCCTTCGTCGTGCTCGTGATGGCCTTGATGCATGGCACCAAGTGGGAACAGCTCAAGGGCGCATTGATGGAAAGCGCCAAGTTGACGGCCATGATTTTCACGATGATCTGGGGTGTTTTGATCTACGTGCGCTATCTGGGCTTCGCGGATTTGCCGGGGGCTTTCGCGGATTTTATTACCGGACTCGAACAATCGCCGATGATCACCCTGATGTTCATTCTTGGCGCATATGTGATTCTCGGCATGTTCATGGACGCCATCGGAATGCTCATCCTGACGCTTCCGATCACCTTTCCGGCGGTTATAGCGCTCAATGGTGGCCCGAGCGTCAGCTATGCCGACTCCGCGTTAGGCATGTCAGGCGAGAATTGCGCGATCTGGTTTGGGATCATCGTGGTGAAAATGGCGGAGCTTTGCCTGATAACGCCGCCGATCGGCCTCAACTGCTTCGTTGTCGCTGGCGTCCGACCGGAAATCTCGGCGCAGGATGTCTTCCGCGGAGCGTCGCCCTTCTTCGTCGCGGACGTGATTACCGTCGGTGTGCTGATCTCCTTTCCTCAGATCGTCCTCTGGCTGCCGAATATTCTGCTGGGCTAGCCCATCCCATTTGGACGCTTCCAAATAAGACAAAGGCCGCTTCGAAAGAGGCGACCTTTTTGCAGTTCATGCAATCAGACGGCTTTTGCCGCGTGTGCCTTCTTGAAGAAGGTCGCGATTTCGTCGGCCATTCGTTTTGTGTCGTCCTCGTCCTTCAGCCCATTCAGGGCCTGTTTCGCCTGCTCCTGCGTGAAGGACTGACCTGCTCTCAGCCTGATGAGGTCCTCCAGGATCGCAGGGGTATATTCCGGATGCGGCTGGAAGCTCAATGCCGGCCCCGAATAGGCGAGGCCGGCAAATTTACAGAAATCGGTCGACGCGATGATTTCGGCATCCTGCGGCGCCTCGACAACCTGGTCCTGGTGGAAGGCGCCAAGCGTCACCTTCCTGCCGTCGAAATCGTAATCCGTGTGGCCGAGATCCCACCCGCCGCTGAACTTTTCGACCTTGCCACCAAGCGCCTTGGCCATGATTTGGTGGCCGAAGCATATTCCGACTACGGGGACCTGTGCCTTGTAGGCATCCCGAATGAATGCTTCGAGCGTCGGAATGAAGGGCAGATCCTCGTAAGCCCCGTGGCGCGATCCGCTGATAAGCCAGCCATCGGCTTCATGGACAGAGGCGGGAAATTCACCGTCGACAACGAGGTAGGAATCGAAATCGAAAGCGTAACCGTCGAGCAGCTGCATATACATTTCCGGGTAATCGCAATGCGCCTTAACCAGGTCAGGTGGAAGATGTCCTGCCTGCAGGATTCCGATTTTCATTTCGACCTCTCATTTGTCGGATATGAGTATGCTGATATCGGTTCGTAAAATGGAATTAACAAGACATCCGGATGCAGTAAATGGAACATTTTGGCCGATACCTTCCGTTTTACGAGACGCTGTGAACTCTTTTCAGAGACGTGGCAATGCCTATATGTGCGGGTCAGGTTTCCCAAGAAACGGCAACGGTTTTATGACCAAGACCTTTGATTACCAAGCACCGGAAAATCATCTAGAAAAACGTGCGCAACTGAGCCCATTGCTGGTCGCGAAACTGTTTGACCCGCCGCCCGGCGGTCGCGCCTCCTATCGCGGAGAAGCTTCCGTATGGATGCAGATCCATGAGGGGTTGCTCGGCGCTTCCGCGACATTGCCGCGCTGGAGCGAAGACCTGCTGTCTAAAGACCGGGTCGAAGAGATCGATCGGCTGGCTCCAAGGATACTCGCTCTTGGCCGGCAATTGGTTCAGCATGCCCACGGCCATCATCATATCGAAGATGACTTCTTTTTCCCGACCTTTCTGAGGGCATTCCCGGAACTCGAAAGCCCCATTGATCTATTGGAGGGCGACCACGAGATTCTCGCAGTCGTTCTTGATGACCTTGAAAAGTCAGTGATGGATTTCGGGAGATCCTTGGGTGTTGAGCAAACAGCAAAACGGGATGCGGTCCTGAAGGCTGGCGAAGTTCTTACTGACCGGGCATGGCGTCTTGATCGCCTGTTTACCCGTCACATCGGCGACGAGGAAGAAATCTGCCTGCCTGTGCTTTACCGGATCTGAATGAATTTGGACTCCGCTTCAGATCTGCACCCAATGGTCTGAAACGGAGCCCTAGTTTCCGATATTCCTTCTTTATCGCGACAGGTACATCGCTATCGTTTTTTTCGTAGAGAATATCGGGGATCGGCAACGAGGTATTCTGCTCATCCACATTGAAGAAGAGCGTTCCATTACCGTTAAGCGTGATTTCGCGGGCGGCCATTACACTGAGCGGAAAGCCGCTGCTAACTTCGGAATCGCCGCTTACCGCCACATCGCGCTCGCCGAAAGCCATGATGCCTTTAAAATAGGTGTTAGAGTTTCCGGAGAAGGCATTCGTGTTTGACATAACTGCGGAGTCGTCGAAAAAAAACAGGAAGCCTGCAAGCGGGCCATTATCCCTGGCTATTGAGTTGAACGTGGTCCCGCCCGAGAATTGGGTCGCGGTATTTTCTCCGACAAAGACAAAGGTCACGCCATCCCCGCGGAGCTCTACATTGCCGATGGTCTTGAGCAGTCCCTTCACGATTGAGAGCCCGGGACCAAAACAGCGGCGCATTTGCGAAGTTGAAACCTTGGCGCAACACTTTGTGTTAAGTTTTGTAAGAATAAGCGTGTTTCCTACCGCTCATTTCCGAGGGGTTGTTAACCTTTTGTTATTTTCTTAGTAAAAACAGCGCCTTGGTGGAGCTAAGCGGGATCGAACCGCTGACCTCTTGCATGCCATGCAAGCGCTCTCCCAGCTGAGCTATAGCCCCAAATTTTTAAAAAAGGCGCTTCCACGCCGCTTCAGCGAACCAATTATGATCGCTAACGCCCTCGAATGGAAGGCTGCATACCGTTCCAAACTGGCGGAATCAAGCCTAAAGCAGTTCATGCTTGATTTT
>JAHEHW010000084.1 GCA_024639745.1 Salaquimonas sp.
GAGCGTTGCCACCGCGAGGTAGAATCCTTTGATGCGCAAAGACGGCAGGCCAAACAGGACGCCGACACCAGCCGTCACGAAGCCAGACAAAACCGTAATCGTGAACATGTCCATCCAAGGGAAGGCCGTCATCAGCTTGTAACAGGCGAATGCACCAACCGCCATGAAACCGCCCGTGCCGAGCGACACCTGCCCGCAATAACCGACTAGAATATTCAGTCCGATTGCCGCCATCGAATAGATCAGCAATGGCATCAGCACCGACTTGTTCCAGTAATCATTGATCAGGAAAGGAACCACGAAGAACGCTACGGCGACGAAAATCCAGAACAGGATCCGTTCCGACTTGATCGGGAAGGTCTGCTGGTCGTTGGAATAGGTGGTTTTGAAATCCCCGGCTTCGCGATAAAGCATGGATCAAATCCTCTCGATGATGCGTTCGCCGAACAAACCCTGCGGCCGGAACAGCAGGAAGGCGAGTGCCACGACATAGGCAAACCAGTTTTCGATCGCCGTGAAGAGGTTCGGGCTTGCCCCGACCAGAAAATTCATGATGTCGCCCAAATAAGCCTCTGCAAGCTTTTCGCCGACACCAATGATCAGGCCGCCGACAATAGCACCCGGGATCGATGTGAACCCACCGAGGATCAGCACAGGCAGCGCCTTGAGGGCGATCAGCGACAGTGAGAACTGGACACCTGATTTCGAGCCCCACATGATACCCGCCACCAGCGCCACGAAACCGGCAATCGACCAGACGATGACCCAAATCGTGCGCAGCGAAATTCCTACCGACATCGCTGCCTGGTGATCGTCGGCGACGGCACGAAGCGCGCGACCGGTCGCAGTGTACTGGCTGAAGATCGACAGGGCGGCGACAAGAGAAACCGCGATCAGCGTGGCGCTGACATCCAGCTTGTCGATGTACATTCCCCAGTAGTCGGAACCCTCGGCCGCCCATTCACGGGTGACGTCCTCCCACCAGAACGAACCGCCGGATGGCAGCCCGACATCCAGCGTTTTCACATCGGCTCCCCACATGAGATCACCCAGTCCCTCAAGGAAATAGGCAAGCCCAATCGTGGCCATGAACAAGATGATCGGTTCCTGGTTCACGAGGTGCTTGAGCATCAATTTTTCGACGAGGAAAGCCAGGCCGATCATTATCACCATCGCGAACAGGATCGATATGAACGTGTTCAGCCCCGGGCCCCAATTGTGGATCTCGGTACCGAACATGGCATTCAGAAGATGGGAGAACGGCACCTGTCCGGTTTGGAGGCCGACAAGCGTCAGAGCGGCAAACAGCGCCATCACGCCCTGCGCGAAGTTGAAGATACCGGAGGCCTTAAAAATCAGGACGAAGCCGAGGGCCACCAGCGAATACATGACGCCAGCCATAAGGCCATTCAGGCATATCTCGACGAAATTGAGAAAGGCCGGGCTCATGACAGGCTCTCGCGGCAACGGGAAACAACAGCGGAAATATGCGTGGCTTGCCTATTCTCCATCATGGCTTACCCCCAGATAGGCGTCGATGACATCCTGATTGTTGCGAACTTCGTCAGGGGAGCCGTCGCCAATCTTGCGACCGTAATCGAGCACGACGACACGGTCGGAAAGATCCATGACGACGCCCATATCGTGCTCGATCAGGGCGATGGTGGTTCCGAATTGCTGGTTAACATCGAGGATGTAGCGGCTCATGTCCTCTTTTTCCTCGAGGTTCATTCCAGCCATCGGTTCGTCGAGCAGCAAAAGCGCCGGCTCCGCAGCCAGAGCGCGACCGAGTTCAACCCGCTTCTGAAGACCGTAGGGCAACCGGCCCACCGGAGTTTTCCGGATCGACTCGATTTCGAGGAAATCGATGATGTGCTCGACGGCCTGGCGATGTTCCAGTTCTTCCTGCTCTGCCGGACCACGCCAGATCGATTGCCAGAACAGATTGCGCTTCATCAAGGTGATGCGGCCCGTCATCAGGTTGTCCAGGACGGACATTCCCTTGAACAAGGCGATGTTCTGAAACGTTCTGGCTATGCCCTGATTGGCCGCCTCGTGCGGGCGCATCCGCGACCGCTTGTTGCCGCGGAAGGTAATGGTGCCCTCCTGCGGATGGTAGAACCCGTTGATGACATTCAGCATCGAGGTCTTACCGGCGCCATTCGGACCGATGATCGCGCGAATTTCGCCTTTCTTGATGTCAAACGAGATATCCGTGATCGCCTTCACGCCACCGAAAGACAGCGAGATATCGTCGACGACCAGCAGCGGGTCTCCCTTGTTCAGCCCGTCATCGGGGCGAGTCATGCGCAATTCCTGGCTGCGGGTGATGTGCATGTTCATTCCGCTGCCTTCTTCGAATAGCTATGCTCGTGCATTTCCATGTCGCGGATCTCTACCGTCGCAGAAATTTTTCCCTTGCGGCCATCCTCGAAGGTAACTTCGGTCTCGACATATTTTTCGGTCGTGCCGTCGTAAAGCGCATCGATCAACTCGCCGTAACGTTCGGCGATGAAACTGCGCCGGACTTTCTGAGTGCGGGTCAACTCACCGTCATCGGCATCCAGTTCCTTGTGCAGGATCAGGAAGCGTCGGATTTGCGACGCGGCCATCATTTCTTCGGAGGCGAGATCGCGATTTACCTGATCGACGTGCTCCTCGACCGTCTTGTAGACGGTCGCATGCTGGGCAAGTTCCTGATAAGAGGCATAGGCGATGTTGTTGCGCTCTGCCCAGCTGGCGACCGATGTCAGATCGATATTGATGAATACCGCGCAGAAATCGCGGTCATCGCCGAAAGCAACCGCCTCCTTGATATTCGGGAAAAATTTCAGCTTGTTCTCGATATATTTTGGAGCGAACAGCGCCCCGCTTTTGAGTTTTCCGACGTCCCTGGCGCGGTCGATGATCTTGAGATGGCCCTCCTGATCGAAGAAACCTGCATCACCGGTATGGACCCAGCCATCCGCTGTTTTGGTTTCCGCGGTGGCGTCGTCGTTCTTGTAATAACCAACAAAGACACCCGGGGAGCGATACAGAACCTCGCCGTTGTCCTCGACCCGGATTTCGACTTCAGGCGATGGGCGGCCCACCGTATCCGCCCGGATTTCACCGTCGGGCTGAGCGGTAATGTATACCGATGCTTCGGTCTGGCCGTAGAGCTGCTTCAGATTCAGACCAAGCGAACGATAGAAGCGGAAGATTTCAGGCCCGATAGCCTCGCCTGCGGTATAGCCGACCTTCAACCGGGTGAATCCCATCCTGTTCTTCAGTGGCCCGTAAACCAGCAAATCGCCGATCTTGTATTTAAGCCGATCAAGAAACGAGACCGATTCGCCATTGAGGATCGACTCTCCGACCTTCCTCGCATGTTCCATGAAATGATCGAACATGCGTTTTTTGATGCGGCCTGCATCCTCCATCCGAACCATGATGGCGGTCAGCAGGTTTTCAAAGACACGCGGCGGCGCGAAGAAATAGGTTGGCGCGATCTCCCGGCGATCCGAATCGACGGTTTCAGGGCTTTCAGGACAGCAGACGCAATAGCCTGCCGTATAGTGCTGAGCATATGAGAAAATGTGATCGCCGACCCAGGCAAGCGGCAGATAGGCGATCGTCTCTTCTTTCTCGGTCAGGTGATCAAAAGCGTTTCCGTTGCTGGCCGAAATGGCGAGGTTGTCATAGGAAAGCATGACGCCCTTGGGTCGACCCGTCGTACCAGAGGTGTAGAGGATGGCAGCAAGGTCAGAGCCTTTGCCCTTGGCTATTTCTTCGAGCCAAAGCGTTTCGCCATTCGATTCATATTCGGCTTCACCGAGCGCTTCCACGCCATCGATCGGATGAAGGTCGGTATGATCATAGTCCCGCAGGCCGCGGATCTCGTCGTAAATGATCTTCTGAAGAGACGCCAGTTCGTCGCCCATGGACAGAACCTTGTCGACCTGCTCCTGATCCTGACAGATCGCGAATTTCACCTCGGCATGGTTGAGCACATAGACCATTTCCTCGGCGACGCTGTCCGCATATACGGGAACAGGTATTCCGCCCAGCGCCTGCACGGCGCAGAAGGTCCAGTACAGCCTGGGTCGGTTTTGCCCGATGATCGCGACCTTGTCTCCCTTTTTCAGACCAAGGGCCGCAAGGCCCATGGAATAGGCCCGGATATCATTCAGAAGCTCAGACCAGGTCCAGCTTTGCCAGATGCCATAGGTCTTGTGCCGCATCGCGGGCCGCGATGGAAAACGGCGCGCATTGTGCAAAAGATATTTCGGAAAAGTGTCTGGTTCCGAATTTCCAATGGAAGCCGGATTTCCAACAGACTGCACCCGCGCGTTCATACGCAGCGTCTCCTCCCTTTTTCCGGCTGCGCAGTTTACCACCGCACCATTGCGGACCACCGTCTCCTCAAATCGTTATCCACCTAGTGTTCCTCCCGTGTCCAGAATACCTGACGGCATATCCGGGCAAGTACCGAAAGTTCAGTGTTCGACAGTCCAGAGCAATTTGTCAACGCGCAAACTGCCCCACACGGTCTTAGCTGCCCCAGAAAAGCCAAACGGCAGTGGTGTCCCGGTGCAGCAAATCCGCGAAGCCGTTTCGACCTTCGCGGGCACAAGATTAGATCGCCAGATATTCGTGGCGCAGCTCTTCGTTCTCCAGCACTTCCTTCGCGGTGCCGTCGTAGACGACCTGCCCGGTGTCAAGAATTACCGAACGATCCGCCAGATTAAGCGCTGCAATCGCGTTCTGCTCTACGATGATGGTCGTAATACCCTGCTCACGAATCAGATGGAGCGTCTTTTCGATTTCCTGCACGATAACCGGTGCCAAGCCCTCATAGGGCTCATCGAGGAGCAGGAGCTTTATGTCGCGCGCAAGAGCACGACCGATCGCGAGCATTTGCTGCTCGCCACCTGACAGCGTCGTCCCCTCCTGCTTGCGACGCTCGCCAAGTCGCGGGAACAGTTCATAAATTCGGTCTATCGACCAACCGATCGGCTTTTCGATCTGGGCAAGCTGAAGATTTTCCTCGACCGTTAGACCCTGGATGATGCGGCGGTCTTCAGGCACCAAGCCAATTCCGGCCTGAGATGCTTCATAGGACTGCATGTTATGAAGCGGCTGATGATCGAGCCATATTTCGCCATGCTTCAGCGTCGGATTTCCCAGTCTTGCAATTGCCCGAAGCGTCGATGTCTTTCCAGCACCGTTACGGCCAAGAAGTGCGAGAATTTCGCCTTCGTGGATATTGAGGCTGACGCCCTGAACGATATAGCTCTCGCCGTAATAGGCATGAATATCCCAGACTGAGCAGAATGCCGGTGCATTCTGCGCATGGGAGGCGTTCATGTTGTCCGATGATTTGAATTTCGGCTCGGCGTTCATACGTGTGCCCCTCCCAGATAGGCTTCCTGAACCTTAGGATTACCCTTAATTTTCTCGGGAACGTCCTCGACAAGCGGCGTTCCCTGCGCGAGGACGGTGATCTTGTGCGCAAGTGAAAAGACCACATGCATGTCATGCTCGATAATCACCATCGTAATCTTGCTCTTTTCCTGGATTTCCTTGAGCAAGGCGATGGTGTTGTTGGTATCTGCGCGTGCCATCCCGGCGGTCGGTTCGTCAAGCAATAGGAGCTTGGGATCCTGCGCCAGACACATTGCCATCTCGAGCCTGCGTTTGTCGCCTCGCGAAAGCGACGAGGCTACAATATCGCGCTTGTCGATCATGTTAACATCGATGAGCATCTGCTCTGCCTTTTCGATGACATCGGTTTCACTCGCAACGCCCTTGATTGCGTTGAGCTCGAATGAGCCATCTCTCTTGGCAAAGCATGGAATCATAACGTTTTCGAAAACCGACAAATCGGCAAAAATCTCGGGCGTCTGAAAGACCCGACTTACACCAAGCTGATTGATCTGGTGAGGCTTGAGGCCGAGCAGCGATTTACCCTGGAATTCAACCGTACCGGTATCAGGCTCAAGCCGGCCGATCAGGCAGTTGAGAAACGTCGATTTACCAGCGCCGTTCGGGCCAATGATGGCGTGAACGCTTCCTTCAGCAACATCAAGATTGACGTCGCTCAATGCCTGTAACCCACCAAAACGCTTGCTTACATTATGAACTACAAGGATCCCCATTGTCTGGCTCCTATTCGGCCGGTGACGTTGCCGTCACATGCTCACTTTTCTTGTCTTTTTTCGTAATCCGGTTCCAGAGTCTGGTGCCGCCCTCGACCAGACCACCTGGCAGGAAGATAACGACAAGCATGAACATGATGCCAAGCGTCAGATGCCAACCCTTTCCAACGAATGGATAGACGATCGCTACAAAGAAATCTTGGAAGCCGTCCGGTAGAAAGCTGAACCATTGCTGCAGGACCTGCTCGTTGATCTTCGAGAAAATATTCTCGAAATATTTGATGAAGCCAGCACCAAGAACCGGGCCGATCAACGTGCCAGCACCACCGAGTATTGTCATGAGAACCACCTCTCCCGAAGCAGTCCACTGCATGCGCTCGGCGCCGGCCAGCGGGTCCATAGCGGCCATCAATCCGCCGGCCAGGCCGGCATACATGCCGGATATTACGAAGGCCGCCAAAGCGTAGGGCCTAGTGTTCACACCAGTAAAGTTCAGGCGCTGCTGATTGGATTTGATCGCTCTTAGCATCATGCCAAAGGGCGACCGGAACAAGCGGATCGACAGATAGAAAACTGCAATCATGATGGCGGCACAGACATAGTAACCCGCATTGATATCGAAGGTCCATGCGCCCAACTCAATGGTGTGAGTAGCCCGCATAGACAGGCCAAAGAGATGCGGAATGTCGGGCAAACTAGCGGAATGGAACCATTGCGGATCGTCAGCATATACCTGAAGGCCCGTTTCCCCGTTGGTCAAATTGAATGACGGATTGGACAATACAGAATAGGCCAGCGCAAACGACATCTGCGCAAATGCCAAGGTCAGGATCGAGAAATAGATTCCCGAGCGCCGCAGAGAGATAAATCCGATGAGTAGCGAAAGAAGGGCAGCCACGATCACGGCGGAAAGAATTGCCGGAATCACATTGTAGCTAAACAGCTTGAACATCCAGACTGCGGCATAGGACCCCGCGCCAAGAAAAGCGGCGTGTCCGAACGATAGATAGCCGGTGAGGCCAAACAGGATGTTAAACCCGATTGCGAAGATTCCGAAGATGATGAAACGTTGCATC
>JAHEHW010000455.1 GCA_024639745.1 Salaquimonas sp.
CAACGCGGGCTCGCCAGGACGATTTCGATCGCCACCCGCAAGTCCGAAACGCTTGAAAAGGCCCGGCAGCTTGGTATCGGCGACGAATATACCCTCGACCCCGCAGAGGCGGTCGAGGGTGCTGACGCCGTATTCCTGTGCACTCCGGTCGGTGCCTTCGGAAAGGTGGCTGAACAAATCGCCCCGGCTCTCAAACATAGAGCGATCGTCACTGATGTCGGCTCGGTCAAGGCAAGCGTCGTGCGTCAGGTCAAACCTCACCTGCCAGAGGATGCGATACTCATCGCCGGGCACCCAATTGCTGGCACCGAGAACTCCGGCCCAGAGGCGGGTTTCCCGACCCTATTCGAAAATCGCTGGTGTATTCTCACTCCGGAAGAGGATGCCCCGGAAGAAGCCCTCAGCCGGCTGAAGGAATTCTGGGAAAAGTGCGGTTCGAGCGTCGAACTAATGACGCCTGAACACCACGACATGGTGCTGGCAATGACTTCGCACATTCCGCACTTGATAGCGTATAATATCGTTGGCACTGCGGACGATCTGGAAAGCGTCACCCATTCCGAAGTCATCAAATTCTCCGCTGGCGGCTTTCGTGATTTTACACGCATCGCGGCATCCGATCCCGAAATGTGGCGCGATGTCTTTCTTCACAATCGGGAAGCAGTGCTCGAAACCCTTGGCCGATTCTCCGAGGATCTGAGTGCACTTCAACGCGCAATACGCTGGGGTGATGGCGACACCTTGTTCAAGCTGTTTTCCCGAACGCGTGATATCCGCCGGCAGATTATCGATGTCGGCCAGGAAAGCGCCACGCCCAACTTTGGCAGAGATACGAGTTCGATCACGAAAGCGGCAGGCGAGGAATAACCTCCTGGTCCGCTAGAAAAGTCGCGGTATTTGGGCGACCTTGAAAAAGCCTGCGAATACGTCTCCGTCACGGATCGATACCGTAAGACCCTTGATCTGCGTCTTGCCGCCAGCCCCGCTTCCAAGCGCCTCGAAATAGACCTGCATATCCCGCATGCTGTCTGCGGCGGGAGGAAACACCTGCTCGACGAACCGGGTAAGATCTTTCGGGTTTTCGAGATCGATCTGCAGCCAGCCCGAAAGACGGCCTTGGGGAGTGACTGACAGAGGGCCTGAAACGGCAATTCGTCCGCCATCGGCGGTTTCAAAGACCATTTCTTCGATAATTGCCGAACCTCCCCGCTGTCGTATGATTGGCAATGGATCGCCGCCACTGAGAAACACCGGGAGCAGGTCTTCGACGATAACGGCAAAGTTCAGATCGACCGGGGCTACGGGAGTCATTTGGGGATCGCCAATCTGCCAATCATCGGCGGAAAGCGCGAGCTGGAGGTCATCGTTACCCCGGGCAGGGGCTTGACGCGCATGAACCTCCAGTTTTCGGACCCGGCCCAAGGGTGAAAGAAACCCGGCATCATCCGCGCTGACATCCAGAGAAGCGACCTCAAGCGATACCCGATTCAGGCCGCTTGTCGATACATTCGTGCTGGTACGCAGGCTTTTCCAATCCAATTGCAGCGGCGCCAACATAGGCAGGCGAATGCCGGCGGGGGGATCGACCTCCGCAACCACGTGCCCTGGCCGGTATAGCTGCGCGGCGGAACGCAATGCGCCGGTGGAAACACGCATTTCCTGGTTGGGATCATCATAAAGAACGTTGTTACAAAACAGCCCTATCCTGAACGGAAAACCGCGCACGCTGCTTTCCTCGCATCGAAAGCTACCGCCGCCGATCCTCACGGCGTCCGAAAGATTGGCCAGCTGGCTCTCGAGAAGACCCGCAGCGTAATACCAGGCACCGACGAGCCCAGCGAACAGCACCACGATCCCTCCTGCAAACCAGTAAACTTTCCCGAACCTGCCATTTTGTTTTTGCTGATTCATGGTCACGTCTCGACTTTCCTGAAAGCTTGTGGCCTGTATGCTTGCTTTATGTTCAACCGGAATCAGTTCGACTTATGAGTGATTTTTGGGTCTTTGGCTACGGTTCGCTTATCTGGCGGCCAGGTTTCGAATTTGTAGAGGAACAAAAGGCCATTCTATACGGAAAATCGCGTTCGCTTTGCGTCCATTCATGGGTGCATCGGGGCACCAAGGAAGCACCAGGACTCGTCCTCGGACTTGATCGGGGCGGCTCTTGTCATGGAATGGCCCGTCTCGTCTCTGCAAGCAAGAGAGAGCCGGTGATCGCTTATCTGCGCGAGCGCGAACT
>JAHEHW010000085.1 GCA_024639745.1 Salaquimonas sp.
TCGTGCGCAGCAGGCCCAGATCGGTGCCGCAATGGGACTCCGTCAGGTTCATTGTTCCGGTCCATGCACCTTCGATCATTTTCGGCAGATACTGTTTCTTCTGTTCGTCAGACCCGTGCACCTGGATGGCTGCGATAGCGCCCTGGGTGAGGCCAGGATACATCGAAAAGGCCATGTTCGAGGAGCAGAGATACTCACCGACAGCAGAGTGAAGCGTATAAGGCAAGCCCTGTCCGCCATATTCGGGATCGGCCGCCAGTCCCATCCAGCCGCTTTCGACATAAGCCTGATAGGCTTCCTTGAACCCTTTCGGCGTGGTCACCGAACCGTCTTCAGAGCGCTTGCAGCCTTCCTTGTCACCGGAATGATTGACCGGCTGCAGAACTTCCTCGCACAGCCGCCCCGCCTCGCTGAGAACGGCTTCGATCATGTCGGGCGTCGCTTCCTCAAAGCCGGGAAGGTTATTGTACCGGTCCAGATTTAGGACTTCGTTGAGCACAAAAAGAGAATCTTGAACTGGTGCCGAATAGATTGGCATGGACTTCCTCCGTATCGTCAAACCGCACTTGGCGCGAAATAAGGCGCTCTCTAGCCTGCTTACTATTACGTGTTGATGAAGCGTAAGCTTCGCAAGCCTAGAATTGCGGCGACCTACTAGCAAACTCTTACGTTTGCGTAAACGTCGAAATTTCGCGAAATGCTGAAAACGGCCGATAATCAAGCGGCAATAAACCGCTCACCGCAAAGGGGTGACGGTAGGTGCCGCATGCGATAGCTGATTTGATAGGTAAAAACGGAGGATCGCGCAAAGCCTCCGTCGATACTTGCTGTCCGCTCGGAACTTTGTGACCGAGCTTACATTTGTTCGAGGCGGTCAATTACCTCGTGAACATCCGTGCGGGTTTTTTCGAGCGCTGCTATGCGCGTATCGAGGTCCTTGAGACTCGATTTGAATTTCTTGATGATTCGGTTCGACACTGCCGAATCGAGAACCGAACGATCATTCAGATCCAGCAGTTCTTTGACATCGGCGAGCGAGAAGCCAAGATTTTTCGCCAAGACAATCAGTTGAAGACGCTGTTTGTCTTTGGCGGAATACAGTCGGGTGCTTCCGGAACGTTTCGGAGCGAGAAGATCGCGATCTTCGTAGAACCTTAAAGTGCGTAAACTCAGGCCATATTCCTTGGCAAGATCGCCTATCTTGTAGATGCGGTCCGGCTGACCGATCGTTGCACCAGGTATGATCGCCTGAAGACGCATCGCGTCATTTGTATCGCTATCCATAACCCCTCGCTTTCTTCGACGCGTTTGCATTGGCATTTCCAAGCGCATCAAAGTTACCTGTCTATCACCCCAGATTTTAAGCCTACCCTTTCGCAAAGGAAATTCAAGTCAGACACTCGCAAGTTCCCAGAACGTCCGCGGGGGTTTCGTCTTTAAACACCCCTATGGACAATTCTTTTTTTATAAGAAGCGGCAAATGACGGGCAAAAAGCCTGCGCCACCCGTGAAAATTTACTGAATTTTCCCCAGAATATGGACTCCTTCGCCATCGGTTAACGCCTTGTTTACCCTGATTGTGAACAGTTGGGCCACAAAACGAATCTCTGCGCTTTTGGTTTTACGATCTGAGTAAAAGCCACCAGTGGCTGGAAATAATTCGGTTCGGAAAAGATAACTGTTCGGCGGTCATGCATGAGTAGATTACGTTCACAACTCGAAAACCTGATGACCGAGGAAGCAGCCACAGGGTCTTCCCAGTCACAGCCAGGCACTTTCAGGCCTGCTTACGGATCAAGTCAGCAGAGCGCATCAGCATCGCCACGCGAAGAGATCGTACGGATCCAGCAAAGCATTGACCATCTGATGAACAAGCTGGCCTCAGGGGCACAGTTTTCCAACCCGCCTGCGCAGGCCCCGCAGGGCGGCGCGGATAATGAAGCTTTCCGCGCGGAAATACGTGCCGGGTTCCAGAAACTTCGGGAAACATTTTCCAGCACGGTTGATCGTCTCGAGGCGGCCGGCAATCCGCAGGTTTCGGAAGAGATCGAGACCAATCTGAACCAGATTATCGCGAAACTCGATGATATTCGCGGCAGCGAGACAAACCCCGACGCCGTGGTCGAGCAATTGCAGGCCGAACTCGCGGGATTGCACCAGGGCATATCCAGCCTGCTCGAACGTGAGCAAGCTCAGCCCGACCTTTCTCGGATAACTGAAACGATCGAGAGTGGTTATTCAGACATTGTCGCACGCCTTGACGCGGCTTTGGCGGCAAATCAGTGTGACTTTGAGAAAACCGACTACACCCCGCATTTCCACGCGCTGTCGGAACAGATGCTAAGCCTTGCGAAAACGATCGAACAGTCATCGGTCCCCGGGCAGGCGCAGCATGTCGCAGGCGGTCAGGATGTTTCTGACAATACCCATGCTTTCGAGCGCATCGAAGCGCGTCTGGCAAGCCTCGGCAAATCGGTTGACGCATTGATGAAATCCGGAAACGAGGCCTTGGCCGGCACTCCCTATGAAGGGCAGTCCGATCTCGTGATGGAGCGTCTTGATGCCATCGCCCGCGATCTAGCGGACATGCAGGGCAGGAACACTGGCTCCGGTCAGCAATCCGATCTTTCCGTGATCGAAAAACAGCTGGGTAAACTCAGCCAGCGCGTTGGCGATCTCACGCGTATTGCGGAGGAAGCGTCCTCGCAGGAACCGACGGAAGGTTTTGCCGATACGGCCGGCCTGGAAGAGCGCCTTGCCGAAATCGCTTCGAAGCTGGAAACCCTTGCTGGTATGCCGACCGGGCCGGGAAGCGACAATGACAATCAGGAGGTCCTCGAACTCCTAGGCAAGCTTGCCGAGAAGATCGATCGTATCTCCGATCCCGGCGCAGCTGAAATGCATGTCGATCTCAAGCCGATTGAGGACAAGCTCGCGAGTCTTTCGGAGGCAATTCTCGGAAACGCCGGTGCAGCTGTCGATTTTGCTGCGCTGGCCGAGCGATTGGACAATATCGAAGGGCAAATCACGTCCAGCCGCGATATTGTTATCGATTTGGCGCAGGAGTATCAGGCAAAAGTCACGTCCGGCGGTGAATTCGATACGTCTATCATCAACTCTATCATGTCAGAGTTGAAATCGCTGCGCGATTCCGTGGCGACGGCTCTTTCCACCGAGGAGAACGACGAAAGCAAACTGGACGAAATCGGCGCGCGGCTGATGGAGATCGCTGATCGCATTTCCGGTATCGAAGCAGCCAGCATTGCCGCGCTTGAGGTCACCGCAGACGAGGGATCACCGGGCAAAAAACACAAATCATCCGATGTGCTTGACCGGAAATTCATGGATGAGTCGGTAATACAGCCTGCGCGGAGGGGAGCCCCGATCGATGAAGAGTCTTCGATGGGTGCCTCGGCGCCGCGGCTGCAACCGGAATTGGATGACGATACAACCGTTCAGGCAACGGGCCCGGCAGGCGATTTGGATGGTGGAACGCAGGATGCCATGAGCGCCGAAGCGGTCGCTATTGAAGCTGGCTGCGAGGATGTGCCGCTGGCACCTGGATCGGGTATGCCCGATCTTGAATCACTTGTCCGCAAGGCCAAGCAGATAAAGCGTGAAAAGCCGCAGCAGAAACAAGCCGGATCGGAAGAAGCCGACGAAGGGGAAAGCGATGGTATCGCCGATCTGATGGCGGCTGCCCGGCGTGCGGCTCAGGCCGCGTCGGCGGAAGCGGAAAATAGCCAGAACCAGCAGTCTTCGAAGAAGAAACTGGGCAGTCTCGGCGGATTAAAGTTGCCGGGCTTCCTGAACCGGAAGACACTGATGGCATCTGGCGCCGTCATCTTGGTTGCAGCCGCAGGCATGATGATCGCTCCGAAATTCTTTGGCGGGTCGCCGCAACCGACGAAGATTGCCGGCGAGGGCTCAGAATCCTCTTCCCTAGATATCCCGGAAGTGGCGATTGCCAGCCGTGGAAACGAAGATTCGGCGCAATCTGATGTAATGGCCGGCGCGGACAACGACATGAGCGGCGAACAGCAGGCCGAAAGCGTTCAAGGCATGAGTGATTCCGTTACCGCCGGTGGCGTCGCTCAGGCCGGCCCCGAAAGCGGTATCGACGACAATGCGCAGATGGCTGCGACCGATGCGCGGTTGCAGGGTGAATCCGAATCCATGCCGTCCGGCCAGTCGCTGCAGCCTGATCTGTCCGACGCCAGCATTTCTGCAGACGAGCCCCACACCCCGCCGGCGGAGGTTGGCAACGATGCGCTACGCACCGCGGCTGCTGCCGGCGATGGCGATGCCATGTTCGAAATCGGTCGCCGCTACACCGATGGAATTGGCGTGGACCGTAATCTCGAAACCGCAGCGCTTTGGTATACCAGTGCCGCCGAGGGCGGGCATGCGCCGGCGCAATATCGTATCGGCAATTTCTACGAAAAGGGTCACGGGGTGGCCGTTGATCCCAAATCCGCAGCAGAGTGGTACGGCAAGGCAGCAGCCCAGGGCAACGCACTCGCAATGCACAATCTCGCGGTCCTCCATGCCATGGGACTGGTCGATGGTGATGCCAATATGGACGAGTCGCTCGCCTGGTTCGAAAAGGCTGCAAATCTCGGTGTGAAGGACAGCCAGGTCAATCTCGGCATCCTGTTCACCAAGGGCATGGGTGTTACCGAAGATCTTGAGCAGGCCTATAAATGGTTTTCCGTTGCCGCCAAGGGCGGCGACACCGATGCGGCCAAAAAACGCGATACCGTCGCGCAGGCCATGCGTCCGGAGCAGTTGGAAAGGGCCCGCGGCGCCGCCGAGCTTTGGAAGCCTCAGGAATTGGTCGAAGCAGCCAATTTTGCCAGCGTTGCCGATGAGTGGAAGGACGGCAAAGCGGAAACGCTTTCGCTCAGCAAAAAGGAGATGGTTCGCAAGGCTCAATCCTTGCTGGCCAGCGCCGGCTTTGATGTCGGCCCGGCGGACGGCGTATTTGGCGACCGCACACGCACGGCAATTATGTCTTTCCAGAGCAAGGCTGGTTTGCCAGTCGATGGCGAAGTATCGCCGGCGCTGCTTGACGCGCTATCCAAACAATCCATCTGACCCGCTGGTCCGGCGCGCCGTTCGGAATGCTATCTTTCGGTCACGGCGATTTAGAAGGGATTGGCCATGGCAGATGCGACCTCCAGTGATGCTTCGAAAACGTTTCAGCGCACGGCATGGTGGCTCGGCCTTGCCGGCCTGATCCCATTCGTGGCAGCACCGCTAGTCCTGTTTGCAATCGATATCGACAATCCGCTTGCTGATCCGATCATCAATGCGTTTCGCGGCTATGGCATCGCCATACTGTCGTTTCTAGGCGGTATCAGATGGGGGACGGCACTCGGCGCTGAAAACCACCAGCACCGGTACGATTCGCTCAGTCTGGTTTTGTCGGTTATTCCGTCTCTGATCGCATGGTGCACAATTTTTATGTCGCCGGCCGCGGCGATCATTACGCTGCTCATCGGCTTTTGCGCCCAGGGCGCCTGGGACAAGTGGTCGGGCCAGGTGGGAAAGTTTCCCGCCTGGTTTTTGTCTCTGCGTATCACGCTGACGCTCGTCGTCGCCTTATCCCATATCCTGGTGTTTCTGGTGATGGGAGCGTTATAGCCGGCGGCCTAGCGGCATTTCGCTGTGTAACGGCGGCAGTTCGGAGCGCGGTAATAGCAGTACTCGCTGCCTTGCGCGACCCTACAGAGAAGAACGCTGGCACCGGCGCCTATCGCCGCGCCAGTCGCAGCGCCCTTGAGACTGCCTGTTGCCGCGCCGCCAATCAGGGCACCTGCCGCGCGCCCAGCGTGGCGTGTTTTGATCCGCCGTTGCGCAGCCGACCAACGCCGTGATGATGGCTAGTGGGGTAAGTAACCGAGTGATTGCACGCTTTATGATGCTGTTACCTCCATTATTATAGGAACTAAAAGGTCAACTGACGGAATGACAAATCGTTCCAAGCGCACAGTGTGGTTTTCGGTTCGGATCCACCACGAAACATTTCAGTCGAAAAATCACAGAAGTCCGCCTATCTTCCGTCCGTGGCTTCGAGGAACGACACAGATTCTGAAATGGGAATAGCCCCTGGCGGCTTGCCGCCTCGGTTCGCGGCTTGGTTTTCCGAAAAAGGCTGGCGTCCCCGTTCGCACCAGTTGCAATTGCTCGAAACGGCGGGCGCCGGACATTCGGCGCTGCTGATCGCACCGACTGGCGCAGGCAAGACGCTGGCAGGGTTCCTGCCGGCGCTCGCCGATTTGGAAAACCGAAGGGGCAAGGCGCAAGGCAGCGCCAAAACTGGCATCCATACCCTTTACATCTCGCCGTTGAAGGCGCTTGCCGTCGATATCAAGCGCAATCTGGAGACGCCCGTCGCTGAAACCGGAATGGCAGCGCGGCTGGAGACGCGTACAGGCGATACGCCTCAGCATCGCCGCCAGCGGCAAAATCTCGATCCTCCCGATATCATGCTAACGACGCCCGAACAGCTGTCGCTGATGCTTGCCTCAAAACATGCGCCCAACCTGCTGGGCGATCTAAGGTTCGTCGTCCTCGATGAATTGCACTCGCTGGTTACCTCGAAGCGCGGCCATTTGCTTTCCCTGGCATTGGCGCGGCTGCGGCGTCTCAATCCCTGCCTGGTATCGATTGGTCTTTCGGCAACGGTCGCGAACCCCGATGATCTTTGCCGCTGGCTTGTCGCACAGGGGCCGGACGGTGAAATCAGGACTGCCGACCTGATCGAAGTCTCGGGCGCGGCCACCCCGCAAATTTCCATCCTCAAGTCGGACCAGCGCATCCCGTGGTCTGGACATTCCGCCCGATATTCGATGCCGGGTATCTACAACGCGATCCGCAATCACAAGACGACGCTGATTTTCGTCAATACCCGCTCACAGGCCGAAATCGTTTTCCAGGAACTCTGGCGCATCAATGAGGACGCGCTACCTATAGCGCTACATCACGGATCGCTGGATGTAGGCCAGCGCCGAAAGGTTGAGAGCGCCATGGCGGCAGGGGCGCTGCAGGCAGTTGTCGCGACCTCCACGCTCGATCTCGGCATCGATTGGGGCGATGTCGACCTGGTCGTTCACGTCGGAGCGCCAAAGGGAGCAAGCAGACTTGCCCAGCGGATCGGCCGCTCCAATCACCGCATGGATGAGCCATCAAAAGCGCTTCTGGTGCCC
>JAHEHW010000456.1 GCA_024639745.1 Salaquimonas sp.
AATATGAGCCAGTCGTCGAACGATACCTTTCCGACCGCTCTTCATGTGGCGACGGCGATAGAGACGCAGAACAGCCTTTTGCCAGCCTTACTCGATCTGAGAAAGGCGATCTCGATCAAGGCAAACGCTTTTAACGATATCGTAAAGATCGGCCGCACACACACGCAGGACGCGACCCCGCTTACGCTTGGCCAGGAATTTTCCGGCTATGCGGCTATGCTTTCCAATGCCGAGAAATCGATCAAAGCAGCCCTAGAGGGAGTTTACCAGCTTGCACAGGGCGGTACGGCCGTCGGAACCGGGCTGAACGCGCCTGAAGGATTCGACAAGGCATTTGCGATTGGTATGGGGGTCGAAACGGGCCTCCCGTTCACGACGGCGTTTAACAAGTTCGAAGCGCTTACCTCCCACCAGGCGCTTGGCGTTTTTCACGGCGTTCTGAATGCACTGGCAGCGGATCTCTACAAGATCGGCAATGACCTGAGATTGCTTGCCAGCGGGCCAAGATCGGGGATTAGCGAACTTACTCTGCCGGCCAACGAACCGGGTTCTTCAATCATGCCGGGCAAGGTTAATCCGACGCAGATCGAGGCGCTGACCATGGTATGCGCGCAGGTGATGGGCAACCATCAGACGCTGACCTTCGCCGCCAGTCAGGGACAGTTCGAACTGAACGTCTTCAAGCCGGTCATCGGCTACAATGTTCTGCAATCGATAAGGCTGTTATCGGATGCGATGAGCTCGTTCAGGATTCGTTGCGTTGAGGGGATTGAGGCCAATCTTGAACGGATCGACGAGTTGGTCAGGCGTTCGCTCATGCTCGTTACCGCGCTGGCGCCCGGGATGGGGTATGATCAGGCAGCTGCAATCGCAAAGAAAGCGCATCAGAACGGAACGACCCTGCGCGAGGAGGCGCTGGCTACCGGCTTGATAACCGGAGACGAATTCGACCGGCTGGTCGATCCGGCGAAAATGGTGTGATTGCCCGTCCTCAATTGGTGAACGGTGCGTTTGCCATTACCGGTCTGGACGATTCCGGGTCAGCGAACTAGCTCTTACCTCATCAAAATATGAAGGGTAGAAAAATGACCAATTCAACTTCCGTACAACTTCTTATCGCTCGCATTCTGCTCGCGTTCATCTTTGTCATGGCCGGTTTCAACAAGCTGACAGGCATTGAGGGAACCGCAGGCTACATAGCTTCCACCGGGCTTCCAGTTGCGACCCTGCTCGCATGGGGCGCTGCAATCTTTGAACTTGCTGCCGGCATCTTTCTCGTGATCGGTTTCCAGACCCGGATCACCGCCTATCTGCTGGCGCTGTTCTGTCTTTTCACCGGCTACTGGTTCCACTTCGATCCATCCGATCAGATGCAGTTCATCAGCTTCATGAAGAATGTCGGTCTTGCTGGCGGCTATATCGCCTTGGCGATCGCCGGACCTGGCATCTATTCGGTTGACCAGAAAGTCGGCGGTGGGCTCGCCACAGCCTGAGCCATCTAATATGGAATTATGGAAGCCGCCGATAACCTCGGCGGCTTTTTTTTATTGTGCCACAGCTGCGGAAACCCGCTCAACCAACAAATTGAGCGTGTTACGCTCTTCCCTCTTAAAACGCTTCTTGCGCGAGGCGATAAGATTGGCTTCCGATTTCAGGATGATCCCGTCTTTTAGGATCTTCAGGTGATTGGCCTTCAGTGTCGACCCCGTCGAGGTGATATCGACAATCACATCCGCCGTCCCTGCAGCGGGAGCACCTTCCGTCGCGCCGAGGCTCTCAACGATCCGGTATATGGCTATGCCGTGATCGGCGAAGAAATTCTGGGTCAATTGCCAATATTTGGTAGCAATGCGCAATTGGCGCTTGTGGCTCTGGCGAAATGCGGCAGCGACATCGTCGAGATCAGACATGGTTTCGACATCGACCCAAGCTTCCGGTACAGCGACAACCACGTCTGCCTGGCCGAAGCCTAGCTTCACCTTGAAATCGAGATAGGCGTCCGCGTCGGCGATTGTCTCCCGCGCGAGATCCTCCCCGGTAACGCCCAGCGCAATATTGCCAGCGATCAATTCGCGGGCGATTTCCGAAGCCGAGAGAAAGGCGATTTCGACCCCTTCGATGCCGCCGAGGTCACCGCGATAGGAGCGGTTGTCATTGGGCAAGCTCAAAGTCAAACCGGCTGCTTCCAGCACGGCAATCGACTTTTCCTTGAGGCGGCCTTTCGAGGGCAATGCG
>JAHEHW010000086.1 GCA_024639745.1 Salaquimonas sp.
CAAGCGGCTGAGCTTGCCTATTATCATGCCTATGTTGGTCACGGTACCGAGGCATCGATCACTTTGTCGAAGATGATCATTGATCGCGCTCCGGATCAGATGTCCAAGGTATATTTCGGTCTTTCTGGCTCCGACGCCAATGAGACGAATATCAAGCTGGTTTGGTACTACAACAACATCCTTGGCAGATTGGAGAAGAAGAAGATTATTTCCCGCTGGAGAGGGTATCACGGGTCTGGCCTCGTTTCAGGATCTTTGACCGGTTTGGAACTCTTTCACAAGAAATTCGACCTGCCGCTTGATGGCATTCTGCATACCGAATCGCCTTATTATTATCGCCGGATGGACCGCAGTCTCAGCGAAGAGGCTTTCTCCGACCACTGTGCAGTCGAGCTTGAGAAATTGATCCAGGCAGAAGGCCCCGAAACCATAGCCGCGTTTATCGGCGAACCGGTTTTGGGTACCGGTGGGATAGTGCCGCCTCCCGCCGGATACTGGGAAAAGATCAGCGCGGTTCTGGCAAAATATGACATCCTGTTGATTGCGGATGAGGTGGTAACCGGATTTGGCCGACTGGGATCAATGTTCGGATCAGAACACTACAACATCCCTGCGGACATCATCACGATTGCGAAAGGCGTAACTTCGGCTTATGCGCCACTTTCCGGTTCGATTTTTTCTCACAAGGTCTGGAAGGTGCTCGAGCAGGGTACCGACGAATTCGGTCCGATCGGTCATGGGTGGACCTATTCAGCGCATCCGATTGGTGCGGCTGCTGGCGTGGCAAACCTAAAAGTGATCGATAATTTGAAACTGCTCGACAATGCACGCGATGTTGGCGGCTATTTCGTTTCCCAGATGCGGCAGGCTCTCGTTGATAATGAAAATGTCGGTGAAGTTCGCGGCGAAGGAATGCTGTGCGCAGTGGAATTGGTGGAAAACCGGGAAGGGCCTGTGTTCTTCGACGCTTCAAAGAAAGTTGCCGCCAACGTTGTCAGCGAAATGGTCAAGAACGGGGTGATCGCACGTGCCATGCCGCAAGGCGATATCATCGGCTTTGCCCCGCCACTATCGATCAATCGGGACGAAATTGACGAGATCGTCAAAGTAACGAAAGCTGCGATTGAATCTGTCGTTTAACAATATCGGGAGGCTACGGCACTAGTTTGTAGCCGCCTCCTTCCGTGACCAGCAGTCTTGCATTCGAAGGATCTTTCTCGATTTTCTGCCGCAGTCGATAGATATGAGTTTCGAGCGTATGCGTGGTGACGCCTGAGTTATAATCCCAGACCTGTTCGAGAAGCTCTTCGCGTCCGATAATTTTCTGTTCGGCGCGATATAAATATTTCATGATCGCCGTTTCCTTTTCAGTCAGGCGAATTTTCTGATTCTCGCCCTCAATAAGCATTTTCTGTGCCGGCTTAAATGTGTAAGGGCCAATCGAGAAAACGGCATCTTCGCTTTGTTCATGGGTACGCAATTGCGCGCGGATGCGGGCCAGCAAAACAGCAAATCTGAATGGTTTGGTGACGTAATCATTCGCGCCGGATTCTAGGCCAAGAATCGTATCGGAATCGGTATCATGCCCGGTCAGCATAATAATTGGAGCTCGAAATCCGCCTTTCCGGAGAATCTTTACGGCCTCCCGGCCATCCATATCTGGCAACCCGACATCCATAATCAGGAGGTCGATATGACCGTTTCGGGCTGCTTGAACCCCTTTGGTAGCAGTCGCTTCGCTAGAAACGGCGAATTCTTCGTATAGCGAAAGCTGTTCCGTAAGCGCTTCACGAAGATCCTCATCATCGTCGACAAGCAAAATGGTTCGCGCTGTCATGGTGAACTCCCGTTGGTATCTAACGTTTCGAACATGTTCATCGGCAACACTTATGCCGAGCCGACAAATTTTTCAAAGTCTACCGCCTATAGGCGCGAAATGAGAGCTTGAAAAGCCGATCACAACCGTTTTCAAAAGAGCGTGATGAATTCGGCCAAAACGTGATCATGCAATCGGCGATAAGACCGCCTCAATGGAGAAAGCATTGTTCTAATGGATAGATCTGATCTAATCATTGTACGGCGCAAACCGGGTTCCTCAAAGTCCGCCGGTTTATTGCAGGTGGACTCGGCTGTCTATCCTTGCATTCTTGGCCGCAATGGGATCACTTCCCGAAAAAGAGAAGGGGATCGGGCGACGCCAGGTGGCGAGTTTCCTGTTTTAGGCGGTTTCTTTCGCCGTGATCGTCTTGGTTTTCTGGCAAACCGATTTGGATTGAATATTCTGAAACCAACGGACGGCTGGTGCGACGAACCATCCCATCCCGTTTATAATCGACCAATCAAGCTTCCCTTTAGCGCTTCTCACGAGGAAATGTTTCGCGGAGATGGTCTGTATGATTTCGTTTTGGTTCTGGACTGGAATTTCCGTAGACGCGCGCGTTTCCGCGGCAGTGCAATCTTCATGCATCTGATCGATCAAAAGCCTTATACCGCAGGCTGTATAGCAATTGATCGAAAGGCAATGCTTAAACTGCTGCCACGGATCAAACCGCAGACCAGAATCCGAGTGCTTTTATAAGGATTGCGGGATCTGGTTAGCCGTAATCCCGATGACCGAAAATCGCGCTGCCGATACGAACATAGGTTGCGCCCATTTCGACCGCAGTCTCGAAATCCGATGACATGCCCATCGACAGCTGCTGAAGTCCATTCTCCTCCGCAAGTTTTCTCAATAAGGCAAAATGGGGACCTGGATTCTCGTCGACGGGAGGTATGCACATCAAACCGGCAATGCGAAGTCCGCATTCCTGGCGGCAAAATTCCAAAAATTGGCCCGTTTCCTCGGGCAATATTCCAGCTTTTTGCGGCTCTTTCCCGGTATTTACCTGAACGAAGAGCTCAAGATTACGTCCTTGCTTCTCCATTTCTTTCCGTATCGCTTTAGCGATTTTTTCACGATCGATCGTATGGATGACATCGAACAAAGCGACAGCATCTTCAGCTTTGTTTGACTGTAACGGTCCGATCAAGTGGAGTTGGATGTCGGGATACTCGTCTTTCAATCCAAGCCATTTCCCCTGAGCTTCTTGTACCCTGTTCTCACCGAATATTCTGTGTCCGGCGACCAAAGCAGGACGAATATGCTCCACGTCGAATGTTTTGGAAACCGCGATAAGACGCGTCGATCCAGATTCCCGTCCAGCCAGCTTTTCCGCACTGGCGATCTTGTCGCGTATGGACGAAAGCTCATCGGAGATTTCAGACATCGTTTTCGAACCTTGATATCGGATCACAATTGGGGTTGATGTGCATGATCGGGACACACAACCAGGGCTTCAAGACAACCGCGCTATATTTGGGATACGCGGGACGCATGCGCCAAAACCCCGGAAGTGTTGACCGCTAGTGCAAATTCTGGTGAAGCAATTCAACATTAGCTTCTTTAACTTTCTTTCCTGACAACATTTACAAGAAAATTTCAATGGCAACCGAACGCTACAACCCGCGGGTAACAGAACCAAAATGGCGCGAGGTCTGGGAAATACGCAAAGTTTTCGAGACCGATAATAACGATCCCCGCCCATCCTATTACGTCTTGGAAATGTTTCCCTACCCATCGGGACGTATCCACATGGGCCATGTACGGAACTACACAATGGGTGATGTCGTCGCGCGCTACAAACGCGCCAATGGGTACAATGTGCTGCACCCGATGGGTTGGGACGCATTCGGCATGCCAGCTGAAAATGCAGCGATGCAGAATAAGGTGCATCCAAAGGAATGGACCTACGAGAATATCGCTACGATGCGCAAGCAATTGAAATCCATGGGATTATCGCTCGATTGGTCGCGTGAATTCGCAACATGTGACGTCGATTATTACCATCGGCAACAGATGCTTTTCCTGGATTTTCTGGAGAAAGGTCTGGTAGGCCGCCGAATTTCAAAGGTGAACTGGGATCCTGTCGACCAGACGGTTTTGGCCAACGAACAGGTGATCGAAGGACGCGGCTGGCGATCCGGAGCATTGGTCGAGCAGAGGGAACTCGCGCAATGGGTATTTAAGATCACCGATTTTAGCCAGGAATTGCTCGACGCGATCGACTCATTGAACGAGTGGCCTGAAAAAGTGCGTTTGATGCAGCGCAACTGGATTGGGCGATCCGAGGGCATGTTAATTCGATGGGAAATCGATGACAGCGAGAGCCGCCCGGAAGGATTTGATGAAATCGAGGTTTACACAACGAGGCCCGATACGCTTTTCGGAGCCTCATTCATGGCGATTTCAGCCGACCATCCATTGGCTAAGAAAGCTGCCGAGCAGAATCTGGATCTCGCGGAATTCAACGAGGAATGCCGCCGGATGGGAACCTCCGTCGCTGCGTTGGAGACTGCAGAGAAACGTGGTTTCGATACTGGCATCCGCGTGTGCCATCCTTTTGATCCGGAATGGAAGCTTCCGGTTTACGTCGCAAACTTCGTATTGATGGATTACGGCACAGGCGCAATTTTCGGTTGCCCTTCAGGCGATCAGCGCGACCTTGAATTCGCTCGGAAATACGAGCTCCCAGTTGTCCCGGTCGTGATGCCCGAAGGAGCGAATGCGGAAAGCTTCAATATTGGCGACGAAGCTTTTACGGATGGCGGCGTAATGATCAATTCCCGTTTCTTGGATGGAATGTCCACCGATCAGGCATTCAATGCAGTAGCCGAGAAGCTTGAGGCGCAAACGCTCGGCAACTGTCCGCAAGGCAAACGCAAAGTCCAGTTCAAACTGCGGGACTGGGGTATTTCGCGGCAGAGATATTGGGGATGTCCAATTCCAGTTTTGCACTGCAAAAGCTGCGGGATTGTGCAAGTGCCCAAAAAGGACCTGCCCGTAAAGCTACCTGATGATGTGTCTTTCGATAAACCGGGAAATCCTCTCGACAGGCATGACGAGTTCAGAAATGTCAAATGCCCACAATGCGGTTCCGATGCGCGTCGGGAAACGGACACGATGGACACATTCGTCGATTCGTCGTGGTATTATGCCCGTTTCACAGCGCCGAGGGAAAACGAGCCTACAGACCCTAATATGGCCGATAAATGGCTTCCGGTTGACCAGTATATAGGCGGAATCGAACATGCAATCTTGCACCTACTCTATTCTCGGTTCTTCGCAAGGGCAATGTGTGAAACCGGGCATCTTTCGGTTCGAGAGCCTTTCAAGGGTCTGTTCACCCAAGGAATGGTTGTTCACGAAACTTTTAAGGGGGCGGATGGTTACATCGTTCCAGCCGACGTGAGAATTGAGGAAACTGATTCCGGACGACAGGCTTTTCACTCCAATACAGGCGAGAAGCTTGCAATCGGTGGCATCGAGAAGATGTCGAAATCGAAAAAGAATGTCGTCGATCCGGATGATATCATTTCTTCCTACGGAGCAGATACCGCCCGTTTTTTCATGCTTTCCGATTCCCCACCCGAACGGGACGTGATCTGGACGGAATCCGGCGTTGAAGGCGCTCATCGGTTCGTTCAGCGAGTCTGGAGATTGATCCAGGGAGCAGCCGAAAACCTGAAAAATGCAAAAGGGGCCCCTGGAACGGAGGCGCATTCTCTATCGATTTCCAAGATTGCTCACAAAACTCTGAAGGCAGTGGGCGAGGATCTCGACAAGCTTTCCTTCAACAAAGCCGTTGCGAAACTTTATGAACTGGTCAACGAGTTGGCCGCACCGCTTGATGATGCCGCGAAAAACAGACTTGCCAGCGAAGATCTCGGAGCATTGCGCCAAGCGGTTGATTTTCTGATCATCATGCTTGCGCCAATGATGCCTCATTTAGCTGAAGAATGCTGGACATCGCTCGGCCATGAGAAGCTGGTCGCAGAAGAGCCATGGCCTGAAGCGGATGCCGAGTTGATCCGTGACGACGAGTGCATTTTGCCGGTCCAGATCAACGGGAAAAAACGTGGAGACGTATCGGTTGCAAGCGATGCGGGCAAAGACGAGATTATTGCTGCAACGCTAGCGCTCGATGTGGTAAAGACTTACTTGGATGGCAAACAGCCAAAAAAGATCATTGTGGTGCCGAATCGGATTGTTAACGTAGTAGTCTGATCGGCTTTATGCGAAAGAACACGAGAAACTTCCCTCGCTGAATAAGATGAGCAAATTAATATTGCAATTGCTAATTGGTTTTTCACTCAGTGGTTGCCAATTTCAGCCTCTTTATGGGGATTCAACCAGTCTGGATCCGAACCAAGACGCGAGTTTGGCGAATATTGAAGTCGCTGAAGTGAATACGCGGGTAGGCCAGCAGGTCCGTAACCATTTGATTTTCCTTCTGAATGGTGGGACGTCGCCACCCAACGCCACACGAGAAATCCGGTTGCGCATTACGTCGACCACGAGCCAACTGGCAACTAAAGTAACGGATTTAGAAACGCGACAACGCGGAAACACGGCTGGTACAGTCCGGGTTAGCGCTAGTTATGAAATCTACGATCGCAACGAAAGCAGAATACTTGCACGAGGGTCACGAGTGGCCAGCGCATCATTCGACCAAACCTCGCAATCCTTCGCTTCGGAACGTGCTGAACGCGATGCTGAAAATCGGGCGGCTCGCGAATTGGCCGAATATCTAAGGTTCGCTATCGCGTCGGACACAAAAACATCCTGATCCGGTTTCGGTGAATAGGGAATAACATGGTTGCGATTAAAAACCATGAAGTCGAAAACCGAATTTCCAGGCTAGACGGGAAAATCAGGGTATTTCTTCTCTACGGACCCGACGGCGGATTGATAACCGAGCGTGCTGAAAAACTATCAACCGCAACAGGCGTTGACAAGAGCGACCCATTCTCAACGATCAGGCTCGATGCTGAACATGTAGCGGAAGATCGTTCGCGTCTGCTGGATGAAGCGTTCACTGTAGGAATGTTCGGCGGCGAGCGATTAATCAGGGTAAGCGGGACCACCAGAAAAAACATTTCGGATGCGATTCAACCCGTTCTGGCCAATCCGCCAAGTGATGCGTGGATCATTATCGAAGCTGGCGATCTAAATACAAAATCCGCATTACGCCGGAATTTCGAGAAGTCGAAAACCGGCATGGCTCTGCCTTGCTATCAGGATAACGACGCAGCCATCAATCAACTCATCAACGAGGAATTAATCTCGAAAGGTTATCAGCTCTCGCGAGAAATCGCT
>JAHEHW010000087.1 GCA_024639745.1 Salaquimonas sp.
TTCCACGCCGCTTCAGCGAACCAATTATGATCGTTAACGGCCTCGAATGGAAGGCTGCATACCGTTCCAAACTGGCGGAATCAAGCCTAAAGAAGTTCATGCTTGATTTTTTCTTAAAATTTTAGGGGCGCTGAAACCAGCGCCCCGTCAAAGATTGTACAATCAGTTTGCAGGCACAAGAAACATGTCTGAATCTCACCGAGAACTAGAGGTCGTCGTCGTCCTTTGTCGGAACGACACCCGGGATCGGCGCATCATCGTCTTCATCGTCCAGGAAGATGTCATCATCGTCGTCATCGTTATCGTCATCGTCGAGGTCAACATCCGGAATATCTGGGATTTCCTCGGCTTCATCATCGTCCGCATCGTCCGATGTCACGATTTCATCATCGCCATCATCGTCTTCTTCGGCATCTTCGAGGCTTACGATATCGACATTGGAATCGTCTTCGCTGTCGTCATCATCCTCAGTGTTATCGGTATCGGCTGCTTCTTCATCCGGTCGCGCCTTGGCGCTTTCCTTTTTCGTCTTCACCGGATTCGCTTCCTCAATGAAGAACGAGAGCGGATAACTCTTGCCTGTGTAAGGAGAGACAACAGGATCTTTATTCAGATCGTAGAATTTCTTGCCCGTCTCCGGACAAGTGCGCTTCGTGCCAAGTTTCTCTTTTGCCACGGCTTACCTTCTTTCGATGATGATCGTTAAACTTCGGACCCCATAGCGTTCAACGCTCCCACGGTCAATATTTTCCACCGCCTATTCACACAGGTGTAATGGGACAACCGGCACAGGCGTGGAACTAGGTGACCAGAAGCGAAAGCTATGCTAATCACCGCGCCCGGAGTGGGCGTCTGGAGAACATTGAATCGATCCAGACCGCCCGCAATCACAAAACCATGAACTGGATTACAACGCCCGAGATGTCGCATTCGGCCAACCCAAAATCCATGAAAGCGTCTCGTGGCGGTAGCCTGCAAGGCATGGCCGCCATTCCCGGTGACAAGTCGATCTCACACCGCGCATTGCTGTTTGGTGGGCTTGCCAGCGGCGAGACGCGCATCACCGGCCTTTTGGAAGGGGAAGATGTCCTGAACTCCGCAAAGGCTGCGGCCGCGCTCGGCGCTTCGGTGCATAAGCAGGACGAGGAGTGGGTGGTCTGGGGAACGGGCAACGGCCTTCTGCTGGAGCCAGAAGCGCCAATCGATTTCGGCAATTCGGGAACCGGCTGTCGCCTTTTTATGGGGTTGGTCGGCGCTTACGATTTCGAGACGACGTTCATCGGCGATGCCTCGCTTTCGAAACGCCCGATGGCCCGCATTGTCGATCCACTGAAACTGATGGGCACGCAGCTCGTGTCATCGGCGAAGGGCTGCCGGCTTCCCATCGTCCTTCACGGCCCGGAAATTGCGGCCCCGATAACTTATGAAGTTCCTGTTCCTTCCGCCCAGGTGAAATCCGCCGTGCTACTCGCCGGGCTAAACGCGCCGGGCAAGACGACGGTGATCGAGAAGGTGAAGACCCGCGACCATACCGAGAAGATGCTCGCGGGATTCGGTGCGGAAATCGAGGTTGCCGAAACCGAGGACGGCGCCCGGGCGATAACGGTTGCCGGCCAGGGCGAGCTTAAAGGTTGCAACATTCAGGTGCCGGCGGACCCGTCTTCCGCCGCTTTCCCCATCGTGGCGGCCCTTATCGTGCCGGGCTCCGAGATCAGGCTTGAGAATATTCTGATGAACCCGACACGCATCGGCCTGATCACGACGCTGATCGAAATGGGCGGCGATATCGAAATCGCGAACCGTCGCAATAGCGCCGGCGAAGATATCGCGGATCTGGTGGTCCGTTCGAGCGACCTTAAGGGCGTGACGGTTCCTGGCGAACGCGCGGCATCAATGATCGATGAATATCCTGTCCTCTCGATTGCCGCCGCATTTGCCGAAGGCATTACGCGGATGGAAGATGTCGGCGAACTCAGGGTCAAGGAGTCCGATCGCCTATCGGCCATGGCCGCAGGACTCGCCGCCAATGTCGTCAAGGTCGCCGAGGGAGATGACTGGCTGGAGGTGACCGGTGTCCCGGGTGGCAAGGGCCTTGGCGGCGGCGGAGCTGTCGCTACCCATCTCGATCACCGCATCGCCATGAGTTTCCTGGTAATGGGCCTGGCTTCCGAAAAGCCTGTTGCCGTTGACGACATCTCGCCGATTGCCACCAGTTTCCCTGAATTCATCGACCTTATGCGCGGTCTGGGGGCGGATATTGCGTGAACCTGTCGTCATATCAATCGATGGTCCTGCCGCATCCGGCAAAGGTACCTTGGCCCGCAGGCTGGCGGCTCATTACGGCCTGCGCCATCTCGATACCGGCCTGATATATCGCGCGGTCGGACAGGCCTTGTTGCAGGTTGGTCTGCCGCTCGACGACGAGAGCCTCGCGACCGAGGTTGCCCGCAACATCGATCTCGATACGCTTGATCGCGACATTCTGTCGAACCATGAAATCGGTGAGGCTGCCTCCAAAGTTTCCGCCATGCCAGGCGTCAGAAAAGCTTTGCTCGATGCCCAGCGGAATTTCGCAGCCGAGCCGCCTGGCGCGGTTCTCGATGGTCGAGATATTGGTACCGTCATTTGCCCGGACGCCGATGTTAAGCTGTATGTCACGGCGAGCCCGGAAATACGCGCGCGGCGCCGCCATTCCGAATTGATGGCCAAGAGCTGGCAGGCAGTTTATGAGGATATCCTCGCCGATCTTAAGCGTCGCGATGCCCGCGACATGAACCGGGCCGATGCGCCGCTGAAGCCTGCGGAAGATGCGCACTTGATTGATACCTCGGAAATGGATATAGAAGCCGCGTTTGCGGCGGCCACGGCCATCGTTGACGAGAAAATTGCTGCAAAACGGCCCTGAGACAGGCCGATAAACCGTTTCCGCATGATTTAGGCCAACCAATGGCAAGCCACGCTGGCTGCCGGGCATTATGAAATGAGGAGCGGGTCTCGAACAACGATTTCGTGCCGCTCTTGGCGTCCACCAACTGATAATGCCCGAACGGGCGGCGTGGCAGGAAGTCAGATAACAACACCAACCCGGACGCGAGAAAGCAGGTTTCGGGCACACATGGATTTCCCGATAGCCTGCCAGGAGTCTTCATGGAAAATCAAAATCCAAGCATGGAAGAGTTCGAAGCTCTTCTGAATGAATCATTTGAAACCCACGATGTCGTCGAAGGCACCGTGGTCAAGGGCCTGATAACGGCCATTGAAAAAGACAACGCTATCATCGATGTCGGTCTCAAGACCGAAGGCCGTGTCCCGCTGAAGGAATTCGGCGCAAAAGCTAAGGACGGCTCGCTACAGCCGGGCGATGAGGTCGAAGTTTACATCGAGCGTATCGAAAACGCGCTTGGCGAAGCCATGCTGTCGCGCGAGAAAGCTCGCCGTGAAGAGAGCTGGGTACGCCTCGAGAAGAAATTCGATGCGGGCGAAAAGGTCGAAGGTATCATCTTCAACCAGGTCAAGGGTGGTTTCACCGTCGATCTCGACGGCGCCGTTGCCTTCCTGCCGCGGTCACAGGTCGATATTCGTCCGGTGCGCGACGTAACCCCGCTGATGAACAACCCGCAGCCTTTCCAGATCCTGAAAATGGATCGCCGCCGCGGCAATATTGTAGTTTCGCGCCGCACCATTCTGGAAGAGAGCCGTGCCGAGCAGCGTTCTGAAATCGTTCAGAACCTCGAGGAAGGTCAGATTGTAGAAGGTGTCGTGAAGAACGTCACCGATTATGGCGCGTTCGTTGATCTCGGCGGTATCGATGGCCTGCTTCACGTCACCGACATGGCATGGCGCCGCGTGAACCATCCTTCTGAAATCCTGCAGATCGGTCAGACCGTGAAGGTTCAGGTCATCCGCGTGAACCAGGAAACTCATCGTATTTCGCTCGGCATGAAGCAGCTCGAGAGCGATCCGTGGGATGCCATCGAAACAAAATACCCTGTTGGCGCCCGCGTTACGGGCCGCGTCACGAACATCACCGATTACGGTGCGTTCGTCGAAATCGAGCCGGGCATCGAAGGCCTCATTCACGTTTCCGAAATGTCCTGGACCAAGAAGAACGTCCATCCCGGCAAGATCGTATCGACCAGCCAGGAAGTCGACGTTCAGGTGCTCGAGGTCGATCCGGCCAAGCGCCGCATTTCGCTCGGTCTCAAGCAGACGCTCGAAAACCCGTGGCATGCCTTTGCCGACCAGTATCCCGTCGGCTCCCGCGTTTCCGGCGAGGTCAAGAACAAGACCGAATTCGGTCTGTTTATTGGTCTTGACAACGATGTCGACGGCATGGTGCACCTCTCGGACCTCGACTGGGATCGCCCGGGCGAAGAGGTTATCGAGGAGTTCAACAAGGGTGATCAGGTCGATGCGGTCGTGCTCGACGTCGATGTCGAGAAAGAGCGCATTTCGCTGGGTATTAAGCAGCTCTCGGGCGATCCTATCAGTGATGCTGCCGAAAGCGGTGGTCTGAAGAAGGGCGCTGTCGTTACCTGTGAGGTAACCGACGTCAAGGACGCCGGCCTCGACGTCAAGATCGTTGGAACCGACATCAACACCTTTATCAAGCGTTCCGACCTTTCGCGCGACCGCGACGAGCAGCGCCCCGAGCGTTTCTCGGTCGGTCAGACCGTCGATGCGCGCATCACGCAGTTCGACAAGAAGAACCGCAAGGTCGCAGTATCGATCAAGGCGCTTGAGATCGCCGAAGAAAAAGACGCCGTCGCTCAGTTCGGTTCGACCGACTCCGGCGCTTCGCTTGGTGACATTCTGGGCGCAGCCCTCAAGAAGAAAGAGGAAGAGTAATCGGGTCGCTTCCTACCTGGATTTCTCTTCACGGATAAAAAGCCCGCGCCACCCGGCGCGGGCTTTTTTCATGATCGAAGTTTTTGTCTCATCTGCTGATGCAGATGCTTGCCCGTGTTTAAAGTGGCTGATACGAAACATCGGGTATTAAACTGAACCCGATTGGAGATTGCGGCAATGGCCCTTTCAGGTTTGTCGACCGACGCGGTAATCGATCGGCGCAAATTGAAGCGGCGGATCACTTTTTGGCGCATTGCCGCCTTGCTTCTGCTTTCCGCCACGACTTTAGCAGTTCTTTCCGCTGCAGGCTTCTTTGAAGGTCTCGGCAAGAAAAGCCTTGATCACGTTGCTGAAGTCGAGATCAGCGGCGTCATAACCAATGACCAACCGATGATCGAGCTGCTGGGGGACCTAGGCGACAACGATGCAGTCAAAGGCGTCATTCTCAACATTTCCTCGCCGGGGGGCTCGACCGTTGGTGGTGAAGCGCTTTTTGAAGCGGTGCTTTCATTGCGCGAGAAAAAGCCGGTCGTAACGAGCGTTGGCACCCTGGCGGCTTCGGCCGGATACATGATCGCCGCAGCCAGCGAGCGAATTTTCGTGCGACGCTCTTCGATCGTCGGTTCGATTGGCGTGATTTTCCAGTATGGAGAGGTTTCCAAACTGCTCGACAAGATCGGCGTCGAAATGAACGAGGTAAAATCGGCGCCTCTTAAGGCGGAACCGTCGCCTTTCCATCCGACTTCTCCCGAAGCGCGCGAGATGATCGAAAACGTCGTTGCCGATACCTACCAATGGTTTATCGATATCGTGGCCGAGCAGCGCGGGTTTACGCCATTGAAAGCGCGTGGACTGGCTGATGGGAGCATTTTTACGGGTTCCCAGGGCCTGGAAAATGGCCTGGTGGATGAAATCGGCGACAAATACGCCGCGAAGGCATGGCTCGTGGCCGAAAAGGATGTGCCCGAAGATTCGGAAATTCTCGAATGGGAACCCAAACGGTCCTCTGGTGACTTGCTGGCGGCAAATTCTGGCTGGGCATCGGCAGTCATCGGGTTTGTTGCCCGTAGCCTGGGCTTGGACTTTGCGCCGGTTGGAACCGGCATCATCCGTGGTGCGTTGCCGGAACGTCTGTTTCTTGACGGTCTGATTTCCATGTTGCACATTGGAAACACAGCGCGCGATGCGGCAACCATAAGATAAGCCTGAGGAATTCGCAGCATGATTAAGTCCGAATTGATCCAACTAATCGCTGATAAGAACCCGCACCTCTATCAGCGTGACGTGGAAAATATTGTAAACGCGATACTGGATGAGATCACTCAGGCCCTCGCCGAAGGCAACCGTGTGGAATTGCGTGGCTTCGGAGCTTTCTCCGTCAAGAACCGGCAACCGAGAACGGGTCGTAATCCCCGGACTGGTGAGAAGGTCGAAGTCGAAGAAAAATGGGTGCCGTTTTTCAAAACCGGAAAGGAATTGCGTGAGCGGCTGAATAGCTGATCATCCGGTTTCAACCGCTACCATGGAACGACAGTCATGCTTCGCAAACTGACATTTCTCTTTATTGCTCTTCCAGTCGCCGTGATCCTAATTCTGTTCACGGTCGCCAATCGCCATCCGGTGGAACTGGTGCTCGACCCGTTCAATGCCGAAAATCCTGCATTGTCCTTCACGCTTCCATTCTTTGTCTATCTCTTCGCCGCTCTTTTGGCTGGAATGATCATCGGTAGCGTCGCAACCTGGTTCAAGCAGGGCAAGCATCGTAAATATGCCCGTCATGAACACGCCGAGGCGGTAAAATGGCAGGTTGAGGCGGAGAGCCAGAAGAAACGTGCGGAAGAACTCGCCGTCGAACTGCATCCCGAACTTGAGAAGCTGCCAGCGTCCGAACGTGCGGCCTGATGCCCTGTGACGGCCGCCTTTCTGAAGATTGAACCTTGCTTTTGAACGGATGCCGCACCGATCACTCCTTTTACGGACGTAAACAGGCTTGCTTACCAATGAAAAATCGCGCGAACCGAAAGCAGAACCGGCAGCCCCGGCATGGCGATGCCGCCGTCAGCGGCGACGTGAGAAAATCGCAACGCCCCTCGACAAAGCAAAATGCGGCACGGCCGATACCCCAGACGGAGCGAGCTCCCGAAAATGCCCGTTGCCGTTTCCGCGAAGCGGCGCGCTCAAGATTGCGCGAGACGACCGGGATGCTTCTGGAGGCAGCGCCTGACCGCGACTACGCGCTGTTGGACAGTGGGGAGGGCCTCAAGCTTGAGCGTTACGGAAACCTGAAGCTGATACGCCCCGAGGGACAGGCGATGTGGCGCCGGGAACTGCCGCAATCCGCTTGGGA
>JAHEHW010000457.1 GCA_024639745.1 Salaquimonas sp.
CCGGTTGGTCGATGCGGACGAAGCGTTGAGCTGCGGCTGGCTGTCCGAGGTTCTCGACACCCCCGATGCTGTGCAAGCGCGGGCGCTGGAGCTTGCCGAAACTCTTTCGGGCCACGCGCCCTTGACGATGCGGGCGACCAAAGAAGGCCTCCGTCGCCTTCGAACGAAAGGGGGCGACGCGAAAGGCACCGATCTCGTGGTCGAGTGCTATATGAGCGAGGATTTCAAAGAAGGAATTGAGGCTTTTCTGGGCAAACGGAAGCCCGACTGGAAAGCCAAGTGAGGAGGCAATCTGATGCCCGGCCCTCTTAACGGCTGCAAGGTAATCGAGTTGGCGCATATCATGGCGGGACCGGTTTGCGGACTGATGCTGGCGGATATGGGCGCCGACGTCATCAAGGTGGAAAAGCCGACAGGGGATGACACAAGGCGTTCTGTTCCACCCGAAATCGAGGGTGAGAGCGCGGCTTTCATGATGATGAACCGCAACAAGCGAGGCGTTGCGCTCGATCTGAAATGCGACGCCGGAAAGGAAGCGCTTCGGCGCATGCTGTCCACTGCAGATATCGTTATCGAAAACTATCGCAAAGGCGCGATGGAGAAGCTCGGCCTTGGTTACGAAACCCTTCGGGAAATCAATCCCGGCCTGATCTATGTCGAGATCTCGGGCTTCGGGCGCACTGGCCCCTATGCGGAGCGAGGCGGTTTCGACCTCATAGCCCAGGGCATGAGCGGGCTGATGTCCATTACAGGCGAGGGCCCGGGCCGTCCGCCGGTCAAGGTGGGAGCGCCCGTTTCAGACATTACCGCTGGCATTATAGGCGCGATGGGTGCCCTCGCCGCTTATGCAAACCGGCTCAAAACCGGCAATGGCCAGAAGGTCGACACCTCACTTTTCGAGGCAGCGATAGTCCATACGTATTGGCAATCGGCAATTGCCTTCGCCACTGACACCTCACCCGGTCCGATGGGCTCCGGTCACCCCTTGAATGCTCCCTATCAGGCATTCGAGACATCCGATGGCTGGATCAATATCGGAGCAGCCAATCAGGCGAATTGGGAAAAACTGACTAATCTTATTAAAGCTCCTGTCCTGGCGCGGGATGAGCGGTTCATCACCAATGCAGACCGCATGGCTAATCGGGCGGCGCTTGAAGGTGAACTAAATGCGATCCTGCGCCAGAAATCGACCGAGTATTGGCTTTCGATCTTCGAAAAAGGCGGTTTGCCGGCAGGTCCGGTCCTGTCGATCAGAGAGATGCATCAGGACCCGCAAACCCTCGCTCGGGAGATGGTGCCCAAAGTCCATCATCCCGTGGCTGGCGATGTTCAGACCATCGGTTTACCCGTAAAGTTTTCAGGCACGCCCGGCCGTGTCGAAAACGCTGCTCCGCTTCTCGGTCAACATTCCAAATCGATCCTTTCCGAATACGGTTTTGACATGGGCGAAATCGAAGCAATGGTCCAGCAAGGCGCAATTATTTCGAATGAAGCAACATGACACTGACACTTCAGACTGCCCGGGCAATCGTGGATGCCGCGCTTGACTACCGAAGCACGGCGAAGATGAAGCCTATCACGATTGCCGTGCTCGATGCGGGCGGCCATACGAAACTCTTGTTGCGTGAAGACGGCACAAGTACGCTCAGGCCAAAAGTCGCGCACGGAAAGGCCCATGGCGCGATTGCGTTGGGTCTTGGTTCACGCAAGATATTCGAACGCGCCAAAGAACAACCCTATTTCGTCAATGCGGTAAACACCCTTGCCGGTGGTGCGCTGGTTCCCGTGCCAGGCGGTGTGCTGATACGGGATGGTGGCGAAATCATTGGCGCAGTCGGTATCACGGGCGATTCATCCGATAATGACGAACGCTGCGCCGTGAGCGCTATCGAAGCTTCCGGGTTCGAGGCGGATCCGGGTTAGAATTTCCGCATTTCGCCAGCTTGATTGTCGTGCCACACGCCGCGGAGTGCCCGGCAGGATATAGCTATTCCGGCTAGCCGTACTTGCCGATTGACGACCAATTCCGCGGATCCTTTCGATCAAGCTTGATGCCGCAAACCACACAGCTTCCTCCGCGAAAAGCAGCGCCAACCGCGACAGATAGAACAATATTGCCGGTATGCGGACGATTTTAGATGATCGCATTGCCCGAAATGCTCAATTGGGCGATTGGACGCCCTTGCCGGAGTGTCCCGCTTTGCAATAGTTTGTGAAGCAACAACGAGTCAG
>JAHEHW010000458.1:0-1646 GCA_024639745.1 Salaquimonas sp.
AATAGCGCAAGATAGATACCGAACAGCGGGTTATTCGTGATTCGTTCCATGGTCGGCTGGCGGAGTGTTGCGATAGCGTCGCCTTAAAGCAAACATGCCTGTCGTGCCATGCCAAAAGTCAGAGATGTCATCCGGAAAAGAGCGGGAAGGTGGCGGCCAGAGACCAGGCGAGGACTATTCCAAGCGCAAATCCCGGCGTTGCAGGGCCTGACCGTGCTGCAGTCCATCTGCCCATGAGGCCGTAAATTATGAAGAACAGGACGAGTACCGGGAAAATGATTGCCAGGAAGAAAAGCCTCTCGGGATCGAGTGCAATCGCTATCGCGAGCGATCCGAACAAAACCAGGCGTAAAAGAATGCGCCGCCAGAACGGGGCGTTCCCGCCTTCGGTCAGCGTCGCATCCGCAAGCATGAACAAGAGCGTGCCCGGAAGGATCGCAAGGAATATAGGAAGGCGGGATGGTGTGAGAATGAAATTCGAAAAATAGCGATCAAGCGCCATTCCGAAAACGCCAATGGCGAAGAAAACAAGGGCCGCCGCGTAAAGTGGTTGAAAGCCGACGGGCTTTACGCCGGAAAGCCACCAGAGAAGGAGCAGTTGACCCGCACCGAGCAAAAGGAGATGCAGTGCGAGATAGTCGGCGGTGAGAATCGGAAGAAAGGTCAGATCGATCTGGGTCGCGATCATCGGTGTCAAAAGTGCCGGGATCAGGCAAGCCGAAGCAAATGCTTTGACGGGGACTTTCACAGCTGCCGTCCCCCGTTGCGGCAATAGTCCGGAAAGGCTCCAGGCAAGCGCGGGCAGGGCAGCAAGCAGCAATGCGATCCAGTTTCCGATCAGAGCGTTCTCGGAAGGGCTCGATTTGCGGTCATAATACAGATCGAGCCAATTGCGGATTTCATCGAGCGTCGTATTGCTGAACAGCACGCCAACATGTTCCGCATAGGGGGCGACAGCAGCTCGCCGCGTGACCCCGGCATTCTCGACGGTCTCTCCGGCTTGCGCCCCGGGGGCGATCATCTTCAGTCTTTCCAGTGCTACTGCCAGCAGACGCGTCTCGAATTGCCCTGAAATCATCAGCAGTTTTTTTGGCTCCGCAGCAGTGACTGCTTCCGAGTACATGGAAATAGCGATTACCGGGCCGATCCCTTTATTTTCGATCGCTGTTCTTATGACGATGTCCGAGGCCATCGAGTGACCAATTAACCCCACGCTACCTTGCCAGCCGGTTGCTTTGAGACCGGCGGCAATAACGCGCTTCGTTTCGTCGATGAGCCGGCGTGTCGTCCCGTCGATCGATTTAATGTCTCCTCTCATTGGCATCGGGTTGCGGCCATGACCCTCGAAATCAAAAGCAAGTGCATCGTAACCTGCTCGTGCAAGCGTCAATGAGATCGCCTGCATCAATTGTCTGGAACCGGCAAAGCCATGGGATACGATGATAAGGGGGCGATGTTCGCCGGGCCCGGAATAGAGTGTGGCAGGGGTAGTTCCGTCAAGTTTCTGGATTGAAAGACCCTCACGCGTAGCTTCAAGCTTGTAGATTGAAATCGTGACCAAGCACGCAGTCAGGCTACCTATGACGAGGCGCCAAATTCCTGTCCCTGAAATGCCTGCCTTGGATTTCATTATTGCTGCCCTCCGT
>JAHEHW010000458.1:1656-2230 GCA_024639745.1 Salaquimonas sp.
CGTTACACAGTGCACGCCATGAAACTTGATCAAAATCAAGGTATGCGGGGCGACCAGTTGGTATCCGCTCACTAAGTCAATTGTCAAAGAGGAGTTTTTGATGGTCGAAAAATCGCATACAGCCGGGTGGTGGCCCAGTCTTTATGAACCGCTGCGTCAGGTTGGTGAAAAGGTTGCCGATTGGTTTGCGCCTAGATCGGATGCTTCAGCTTCCGGAGACGCCTACCGCATCAATGTTGAGCTTCCCGGAGTAAAGGAAGAAGATATCGAGGTTGGCGTTGAAGGGAATACGGTCACGGTCAAAGGCGAAAAGAAATCCGAACGTGAGGAAAGCGGTGATTCCTATTTCTTCTCTGAGCGGGAATTTGGCGCATTCTTCCGGTCGTTCCGGTTGCCTCCCGACGCAGATCTCGATCGAATTGAAGCGCATTTTTCTAATGGGATCCTGAATTTGCAGATTGCAAAGTTATCAAAGCAGGGGCCAGGCGAGCGGAAAATCAAGATCAACCGAACTGAGTGACGAAAGGGATAAAAGGAGTTTCGATTGAACGGGCAAGCAGAGATCGGGACAGCG
>JAHEHW010000459.1 GCA_024639745.1 Salaquimonas sp.
GATTTACACCCTCCCGGTGAATTACTGGATGAGCATGCTATCCGTCGTCCTGATCTTCTTTCTGGTCGCACTGCCAAGCGTTTCGCTGTGGTGCGGCATGGGGCAGGGGCTCAGCCACCTGTTGTCAGATTCCAGGAGGCTGAGAGTATTCAATATTGCGATGGGGGTGCTGCTGGTCGCCTCGCTCTGGCCGATGTTTGCTTGATTGTCTTGCCGGTTTCAGCATCTTAACAAACATGGTTAACCGCTTCTTTAAGTGCCGGGAGGATACTGCCCCGAAACAATCGGATTCGGGGACAGAAGATGTGATTCATTTTATTGGTGCTGGCGGTTGTTCTCGCCAGCTGCGCCGCACCCAAAACGGCGCCGGACTCCTTTTACGGGGATCTGTATACACTGGGTGGCTTTGCGGTTGCTGAAGACGGCAATTACCGCTCGACCGCGGGCGTGTTCGCGAGAGACAATATTGCGGCAGCGCGCAAGGCGGCCTATGCACGGCTGCTGCTAGGCGCCCAGGATGAAGGTTACCACTATTTCGTTGTCGGGGATGAGCAGCAGATTTCACTGATAGGCCATCGTGTGATCGTCACCGGTCAATTGTTTACGGAATATCCCAGCGGACAAAAGGCATATCCGATCGCTGCGATCAGGCGGTTTTTGCGCGATTTGCCCCTCGATCCACCGCCTTCGACAGCCGCTTCGAAACGGGTGAATGTTTCAGCGAAAACTTCGACAACAAGCCCAGTTGCTTCTTCGGGCAATTCGCGACCGACCAAGTTTGAAACGGCCGGTGACGAAGCGCATAGCAGGCGGTCGCTCCCGGCAGCAATGGCCCGCTCAGTACCAAAACACAAGCTGATGCAGGTGCCAATTTCGGTGCGATGCGCTCGGGCGTGCTTCGGGTTTCCAACTAGGTGTATCTTGATTGCCTGAATTGATTTATCGCTCGGCGCTGATGAAAAGCTGCACGAATCGTGCAAGACAGTGATCATGGAATTTTCGGCCGAGCAGTCACGCGCGCTTGCCGCAGTCGCCAAATGGCTTAAAGCCGGAGACCGACAGGTTTTCCGGCTTTTCGGTTATGCCGGAACGGGCAAGACGACCCTTGCCCGGCATTTCGCGGAAGGCGTGGATGGCGAGGTTCTGTTTGCTGCTTTTACCGGCAAGGCGGCGCAGGTGCTGCGTTCCCGCGGGGCTCCGAAGGCCTCCACGATCCATAGTCTCATCTACCGGCCGCGCGGTGAAGAAGAAGTCGAAGACGAAGAGACCGGTACGAAATCCGTCTCACCTACTTTCTCCCTTAACCGCAGATCGCCGGTGTCAGAAGCGGCGCTTATCGTGATCGACGAATGTTCGATGGTCGATGAAGACCTCGGTCGCGATTTGATGTCCTTCGGTACACCGATCCTTGTCCTGGGCGATCCGGGCCAATTGCCGCCGGTTTCCGGCGGCGGATTTTTCACCGAGCATGAGCCCGATTTCCTGCTGGAAGAAATTCACCGACAGGCAAGGGATAATCCGATTGTCGCGCTTGCCCAACAGGTGCGGGAAGGTCGATTGATTATGATCGGGGATTATGGCGCAATGGCGCAGGTGATTTCCAAACGCTATCTCGACACGCAGGCGGTGGTGGATGCTGATCAGGTTCTGGTAGGCACGAACCGTACCCGGCGGCGATACAACCAGCGTTTGCGTGAACTCAAGGGCTTCGATGGCCTCTTGCCCCAGGCGGGAGACAAACTCGTCTGCCTGAGAAACGATGCAGCAAAGGGGCTTCTGAACGGATCCTTATGGCAGGTAACCAGCGCTCCGCGGACGGCAAAGCAGACAATGAATCTGCTTATTAAATCAGAAGACGAGGGCATTGAGCGCTACTCGGCCAAGGTGAAGGTTCTGAAGACCGTTTTCGAGCAACCGGAAGCCGAAATTCCGTGGCAGTTGCGGCGGCGGCACGACGAATTCGATTTCGGATATGCCCTGACGGTGCATAAGGCGCAGGGCTCGCAGTGGGAGAATGTCGTCCTCTTCGACGAGAGCTACGCCTTCCGCGAGCATGCGCAGCGTTGGCTGTATACCGGTATCACGCGCGCCGCGGAGAAAATCACCATCGTGAAATAGGGCTGAACGCCTAGAAATAGGATGCCCTCAAGCAAGCCTTAACCATGTGCGTAAATGATCCGGGAAGCCAGTAGGGATCCGTTACATGGACGATAATTGCACGAAGTACCGT
>JAHEHW010000460.1 GCA_024639745.1 Salaquimonas sp.
CTGACCAAATTCATGCAGGGTCTCTCGGCCCGGCAGCTTCTGCCGTTTCTAAGCTGGCGGGATATGCTTACACAGGACAATCTGAAGTCCGATGCCTATGCTGCGCTGACCGGCGCAACCATCGTGCTGCCACAGGGCGTCGCGTTTGCCGCGATTGCCGGACTGCCGCCGGAATACGGATTTTATTCGGCAATGATCACCCCGGTGGTCGCCGCTTTGTTCGGTTCCTCCTGGCATGTGGTCTCTGGGCCAACCACAGCGATTTCAGCCCTGGTGTTCGGCGCGCTATCGGGCAGTTTCGAACCGGGGAGCGGCGCTTTTATCCAAGCGGCGATTTCGCTGACGCTCCTCGTCGGCATCTTTCAACTGGCGCTTGGCCTTGCCCGCCTCGGCTCGCTTGTCGATTTCGTTTCACATTCGGTCATGGTCGGCTTCATGGCGGGCGCGGCAACCCTTGTCGCACTAAGCCAGCTCGACAATGCCCTTGGCATCATCCTGCCCCGGCCGGACGATATCGTCGCGTTCTTTGTTGCGCTGTATGAAAGGGCCGTTTTTCTCGATTGGCGCTCGGCATTGATCGCCTTCATATCGCTTGCAGTCGCAGTGGTCTCAAAGCGCTATTTCCCAAAGCTGCCCAACTACCTCATCGCCCTGCTGGCAGGTTCTTTCGTTTCGATCCCCCTAGAAGGACGGGAAAACGGCGTCGAAGTCGTCGGCGCTATTCCGTCGGTATTTCCCTCCTTCGAAATGCCGTCACTGAACATCAATCTTCTTGGCGACCTGGCACCGGCCGCATTTGCCATCGCGCTTGTCGGTCTCCTGGAGGCCGTTTCGATCGCGCGGGCGATCGCGATCAAATCGGGGCAAGAGCTGGACGGTAACCAGGAATTCATCGGCCAGGGACTTTCAAATACCGTCGGAAGCCTCTTCCAATGTTATGCCGCTTCCGGATCATTCACCCGCTCCGGCGTGAATTTCGAAGCAGGTGCCAAAACTCCGCTTGCCGCCGTGATGGCCGCCTTGTTCCTGTTCCTAATCCTGTTGTTCGTGGCGCCGCTGTTCGCGTATGTACCGATACCGGCGATGGCCGGCATCATCATGCTGGTCGCATGGAAGCTGATCGACTTCCGCGAGATGGCTCACATCTTCTCGACAAGCCGGGCGGAAACATCGATTACCCTGATCACGTTCTTTTCGACCGTGTTCATCGATCTTGAATTCGCGATCTATGCGGGCGTGCTGCTGTCGTTCCTGATCTTTCTCAACAAATCCGCGCAACCCTTCGTCGGCATCAATTCCCCCGATCCGGCAACCAAACATCGCGTGTTTCGCAATTCCGAGACCCACAACCTGCCGGAATGCCCACAGCTTGTCTTTGTCAGGATGGATGGCCCGTTCTACTTCGGGTCGGTCGAACATGTCCGCAGACGCTTCCGCGAGATCGAACGAAAACGAGCAAAGCAGAAGCACATGCTTTTCATGGTGAAAGGGGTCGGCGAGATGGACCTGCCGGCCGCGGAGTTACTGATCGAGGAAGCACGCCGGCGAAAACGCCGCGGGGGCTCTTTTCATGTCCAGGCAAAAGCGGTCGAAGCGATCAAGCGCCTCGACCGGTTCCATGTTTCCGAGGCACTGTCCACGGAACATGTCCATACCTCCAAGGGCGATGCGATCTCGGAGATCGTCCCCAATCTGGATTTGTCCATCTGTGCGACCTGCACGGCGCGAATTTTTCGCGAATGTCCGCCACCACCGGAACTCTCCGGCGATGTTCAGGCCCCTGCCGCCACTGCGGCGGGCAAGACCCTTGAAGAGCATATAGACCGCCCGACATCTGGAGTGGAAAAAGAAACCTGAACGGTCGGTCTTGGCTGGTTTGAAGATCGAGCCCGACCGGCGACCCGTCAAAGGCAGCCATGACCGATCTTGTCCCCGTCTTCGCGGACCAGTTGACACGAACCCTTTCAGCATTTCAGAACACGACGAAGGAAGACGCCTTTATCCTGATGATGGAAGTGGCCGAGGAGGCTGATCAGGTCTGGCATCATCGCAAGAAACTAGTTTTCCTGTTTTCGGCCATGCGTCATTTCGCAAGGGAACTTGAAGCCGATGGATGGAACGTTCGCTATGTCCGGTTGGACGATGAAGGGAACGCCGGCACTTTCGGCGAGGAGGTCAGAAGAGCGGTAAAAGATATCCGACCTGACCGTATCCTCGTCACAGAGCC